>NZ_JBMIRS010000160.1:0-825 GCF_049198005.1 Paracidovorax sp. MALMAid1276
GGGCAGGTGGTGCCGCCGGGGTGGGCGCAGGGGCAGCGGCGGGGCGCTGCGTGGCCACCACGGCGGGGGCGGGCGCTGCAGCGGCACTGCGGCCGGCCTTGCCCGCCGAGTCGGTGGAGAACAGTTCGCGGATCAGCGCGAGCTTGGGCTTGACCGAATTGGCGTTGGTGGCATCCAGCTGCAGCGCCTTGTTGTAGGCCTGGCTGGCCAGCTTGGCGTAGATGTCGCCCAGGTTCTCGTGCGCCGTGGCATAGCTGGGGTTGGTGCGTATCGCCATCTCCAGCGCGGTGCGCGCCTTGTCCAGCTGGTTCTGGTTGGCGTAGAGCACGGCCAGGTTGTTGTAGGGCTCGGGCAGCTCCGGATACTCTTCGGTGAGCTTGGTGAAGCTGGCGATGGCGTCGCCCTGCTTGCCGCTGTCGGCCTGGGCCACGCCGCGCAGAAAGCGCAGCTGCGGATCCTTGGGGTTGGCGGCCAGCCGCTGGTCGGCCTTGGCCAGTGCGTCGGCCGGCTTGCCGGCGCGCAGCAGCTGGGTGATCTCGGCATAGTCATCCGCATGGGCCACGCCCGATCCGAGCAGTGCACTGAGGGCCAGCAGGCGCAAGAGTCGTGGAATGGAGCTTCGGGCTTGCTTCATGGGGGTTCGGAAGGGTTGGGGGGCGTCCCGCGGGGCGGGAGCTTATACTGCGGCGGATTGTAGCTGAGGGGGTTGTCATGACGGTACGCTGTTGCCGCGGGTGATTTCTAGGAGTCTGCGCGGTAGAAGGCGTCGAAGCGAAACGCGCGAAAACCGAGGATCGCGGGGTGCGACCGACAAGCCCAGGGTAG
>NZ_JBMIRS010000196.1:0-98507 GCF_049198005.1 Paracidovorax sp. MALMAid1276
CGCCTGCGCCCCGGGGGGGGCCACCCTAGGCTTGTCGGTAGCACCCCGCGATCCTCGGTTTTCGCGCGTTTCGCTTCGATGCCTTCTGCCGCGCAGACTCCTAGTGGAGCCGGTGCGAGCCCGGCCCGCGGACGCCGCGCAGCACCCCGGGGGGTTGCCGCGTCACCAGCCCCAGCCAATGTGCAGCGGCAGGTACACCGCCATGCCCACCACGATGGTGCCCAGAATGCCCCGGCGCCAGAAATAGTAGGCGGTGGCGCACAGCACGGCGGGCAGCCGGGCGTCCATGAAGGTGTCGATGAACTCGCCCTGCGTCATCAGGATCTCGGGCGCGATGACGGCCGTGAGCGCCGCCAGCGGGGCGTATTTGAGGCCGCGCTTGAGCCAGTCGGGCAAGGGCAGCTCGCGCTCCGGAATCATGAAGAAGGAGCGCGAGATCACCGTGATGACCGCCAGGCCCACGATGGCGATGAAAGGGCCGATCCAGGACCAGTTCATGGGTGGCGCTCCTCGCGCAGCGGCACGACCTCGCCCGCCGCCACATGTTCGCGCTCTTCGGGCGGCATCACGCTGTCGGCGGGCACCAGCAGCAGCTCGGGCTTGCGGCGGCGGCGGTCCACCGCTTCCATCAGCAGCCCGGCGGCCACGGCAGCGGCCAGGGCCACCAGGATGTTGAGCTTGAGCGGCAGCGCAAACGCCGCAATGGCGGCCGTGGCCGCCACGCCCGTGGCCAGCCAGGTGGCGCGGTCGAACAGCAGCGACAGCAGCACGCCCAGCAGCGCAAGCACCCCAGCAAAGCCCAGACCCCACGACAGCGGCACGGCGTTGGCCAGGAAGATGCCTGCGAGCGACGGCACCTGCCACGCCAGCCAGTTGGTGCTGGCCGCGCCCCAGAAGTACGGCAGCTGCTCGGGCTGTGGCCGGGGTTCGGGGAAGCGCTTCATGAAGGCCACATAGATCACGTCGCCGCTGAAATAGCCCACGGCCAGGCGCTGGCGAAGCGGCAGGTGCGCAAAGTAGCTGCGCCACATGCTGCTGAAGATCACGAAGCGCAGGTTCACGCAGGCGGCGGTGAGCCAGATTACCCACAGCGGCGCGGCCACCGACAGCAGCGGAATGACCGCCAGCTGCGCACTGCCCGCATACACGACCAGCGACATGAACACGGCCATGCCCACCGGCATGCCGCTCTTGACCATGGCCACGCCCGTGACCAGGCCCCAGGCCGCAATGCCCAGCGATGTGCCGGCCATGTCGATGCCGGCCAGGCGGAACGAGGGATGGCGCACCGTGCGCCGGATGGCGGCGAGGCGGCTCATGGAGCCGAAGACGGGGGGGCGGTGCCTGCGGTGCCTGCAGCGTCCGGGCCCAGCACGGCACCGGGCGCCAGCGCAAAGCCGCGCAGGAAGTCTGCCGCCGCCAGGCGCTTGCCGCCCGCGCGCTGCAGCTGCGTGAGCACCAGCGCCCCGTCGCCGCACGCCACGGTGATGCCGGCATCATTTGTAAGCAAAATTTGCCCGCAGCGCTTATCAGTAAAGCGCTGAGTGCTATCAATTTTGCAAGACCAGATCTTGATGACTTCGCCGCCGGCTTCGGTGCTGGCGCCGGGAAACGGGTCGAACGCGCGCACGCGCTGCGCGATCGTGGCAGCGGGCAGCGACCAGTCGATGGCGCTTTCCGCCTTTTCGATCTTGTGGGCGTAGGTCACGCCCTCTGCGGGCTGGGGGGTGGCCGTGAGCCCGCCGCACGCGGCCATCTCCAGCGCCTCCACGATCAACCGCCCGCCCAGGTCGGCCAGGCGGTCGTGCAGCGTGGCCGTGGTGTCGGCAGCAAGGATGGCGGTGCGCTCGGTCAGCAGCATGTCGCCGGTGTCCAGCCCTGCGTCCATCTGCATGATGGTGATGCCGGTCTCGGTGTCGCCCGCCTCGATGGCGCGGTGAATGGGCGCAGCGCCCCGCCAGCGCGGTAGCAGGCTGGCGTGGATGTTGAGGCAGCCCAGGCCACGCGTCCTCATGCTCCCCGTTGCGCGCGGTTCGCTGCCCCCCAGGGGGGCCTTCGCGCCTTCGGGCGGCCGTGCGGCGCTCATCGTGTCCAGCACCCACTGCGGCAGGATCAGGCCGTAGGCGGCCACCACCATCACATCGGCCCCGGCGGCCAGCAGCGCCTCGCGCGCGGCTGCGGCGTCTTCGGGGTATTTGCCGTCCAGGCGCAGGCTGCGGGGCTGGGCCACAGGAATGCCGTGCTCCAGCGCGCATTGCTTGACGGGCGAAGCCTGCAGTTTCATGCCCCGGCCCGCCGGGCGGTCGGGCTGGGTCAGGACCAGGGGCACGGTGAAGCCCGCGTTCAGCAGGCGCTCCAGGGCCACGCGGGCAAATTCGGGCGTGCCGGCAAAGATGACGTTCATGGATTTGGCTGCGAGGATTCTTTTGCGTGACCCACGGCACCGCGCGGGGCCCACACCGCGCGAACGGGGCGCGGGGCCAGCGAGTGCACCCGTGGCGCTGGCTTCGCCAGGCCACTGGGTGCGTCCCCCTCCCGAAGGAGCGGGGGAAGGCGCCGCAGGCGACTCAGGGGGTGCTTCATTTCAATCACGCGCGTTGTCGAAGAAGGGCAGCTCGTCGGTGAACATCACCATGCGCACCACGCCTGCGCGATCCAGGTGCACATGCGCCAGGCGTGGGTCCGAGTTCTCCCGGAAGCGGTAGGTCCAGATGTCGCCATCGAAGCGGGCGACGCGCTCGATCCGCAGGGGCGGGCCGAAGGTGCGCTCCACGTCCGCCCGTGTCCACGTGCCGGTGGGGAGGTTCTCGAACCGCTGCTGGGTCAGCACCTGCTCGTTGCGCACCAGGCGCCCGGCAGTGTCGAAGTCCAGGTTGTAGGCGGCAAAACCGGCAGGAAGCTCGGAGTACAGCAGGCGCTGGCCCGACGGCAGCGCATGCACGGCCGTGGGCGGCCCGAGCCGGGCGAGCACTTCGGCCTGCGCCGTGCCGGGCGGCACCCGGCTTGGCAGGGCGCAGCCGGCGAGCAGCAGCACCAGAGCCAGCGCCGCCACAGACCCCACCGCGTGCGCCAGCACCCTGCCGCCCCAGCGGGGGCAGAGTGCCGCAGGCATCACGCGCGCGCCTCCCGCTGCTGCTTCACCATCTTGGTCTTGATGCGGTTGCGCTTGAGGGGCGAAAGATATTCGACGAACACCTTGCCCATGAGGTGGTCCATCTCGTGCTGGATGCATACGGCCAGCAGGCCGTCGGCCTCGATGACGCGGGACTCGCCCGACGCGTCCAGCGCGCGCACGTGCACGGCGTCAAAGCGCTCCACGCCGTCGTAGATGCCGGGCACGGAGAGGCAGCCTTCTTCATTCACGTGCTTCTCGGGGCTGGCCCAGACGATCTCGGGGTTGATCAGCACCAGGGGCTGGTTGCGCTCTTCGGAGACATCGATCACCACCAGCCGTTCGTGCACATCCACCTGGGTGGCGGCCAGGCCGATGCCATGGGCGTCGTACATGGTGGCGAGCATGTCGGAGACGAGCGCCCGGATGCGGTCGTCCACCACCTCGATGGGGCGGGCAACCTTGTGAAGCCGGGGATCGGGAAAACAGAGAATGGGGAGGATT
Source organism: Paracidovorax sp. MALMAid1276 (assembly GCF_049198005.1). NCBI lineage: Bacteria > Pseudomonadati > Pseudomonadota > Betaproteobacteria > Burkholderiales > Comamonadaceae > Paracidovorax > Paracidovorax sp. MALMAid1276. The sequence continues at coordinate 3,617 of NZ_JBMIRS010000196.1, forward strand.
GCCATGGGTGCACGTGGGAGCTGTCGCTATTTTCGCCACTTTTACGACCGGCTGCACCGCACAAAGTCAATAATCGTTGCCGAATCAAGGGCTTGAGCAGAGAATCTCAGTTGATTTGTAACGTAGTTGCCCAGGCGGGTGCCCCTTGCGCGCGCCGTGGCGCCAGCGAGGGGGCGTTTCACAATGCATGAGAAAAGGAACAACATGACGGCATCCACCAGCGCGCGGCGGACCGCCCTGGGCGCGCTCACCATCGTTGCCGGCGCGCTGCTGGCCGCAGCATCGGCGCAGGCACAGAACTACCCGATCACCAGCGACCAGCGCGCCACGGCTCAGCAAGTGGCCGAGCGCGGCATCCCTCTGTCCGAGCTGGCCCCCAACGCCCCCGACCGCTACACCGTCAAGCGCGGCGACACGCTCTGGGGCATTTCGGGCATGTACCTCAAGCGCCCCTACCGCTGGCCCGAGCTGTGGGGCATGAACCTCAACGCCATCCCCAACCCCCACCTGATCTTCCCCGGCCAGACGCTGTACCTCGAAAAGGACGGCAGCTACGCCCGCCTGCGCACCAGCCCCCCCGGCCAGACCGATACCGTGCGCGTGTCCCCCCGCACCCGCAGCGACACCCTGCTGGGCACTGCGCTGCCCACGCTCAAGCCGCACCTGATCGAGCCCTTCCTGGTCGAGCCTATGGTGGTGGATGCCGAGGTGCTCGAGCGTGCGCCCCGCATCGTGGCCACCGTGGAAGACCGCGTACTCATGGCCCACGGCGACCGGGCCTATGCGCGCGGCATCGATGCCGCGCCGCTGCGCGTGGCGCCGGGCGAGCAGCGTTTCTACCGCGTCTACCGCAACGCCACCCCGCTGAAGGACCCCGCCAGCGGCGAGATCCTGGGCTACGAAGCCCAGTACCTGGGCAAGGCCGAGCTGGTGCGCGGCGAGACCACCGAAGACGTGCCGGATGGCAAGGGTGGCTTCACCAGGGACAAGGTGCCCGCCACGGTGGACATCACCGGCACGAAGGAAGAAATCCGCGCGGGCGACCGCATGCTGGTGGAACCACCGCGCGGCTTCATGAGCTACACGCCCCGCGCCCCGCGGGGCCCGGTGGATGCCCGCGTGGTGTCGATCTACGGCGGCTCGTCCGTTTCGTATGCGGCGCAGAACCAGGTGGTTGCCATCAACAAGGGCGCGCGCGACGGGATGGAGGCGGGCATCGTGCTGAACCTGCTCACCAAGGGCGAGCGCATCAAGGACGCGACCAGCGAATCCAAGGAGATGATCAAGCTGCCCAGCGAATCCAACGGCATGGCCATGGTCTTCCGCACGTTTGACCGCGTGTCCTATGTGCTGATCCTGGACGTTCGTACGGGCGTGCGCGTGGGCGACCGCCTCGTCAATCCCGATTGAACCGGGCCGACCCCCGCGGGCTGGCGCAATGCAGGGTGGCCGTCTCCATCCTGCGTGCATGCGCTGCGGCCGGCGGCACATCCGTCATCCATGGACCGTGAAGAGCTAGGCGGGTGGCTGCGGCTGACCCTCTCGCCCGGGGTGGGCAATGGCGCTGCGCGCCGCCTGCTGTCGCGCTTCGGGCTGCCCTCCGCCATCTTTGCGCAGCCTGAAGCCGCCTTGCGCGAATGCGTGACCGCCCCGCAGGCGCGCGCGCTCTGCGAGGTGCCGCCCGCCTGGGCAGGCTTGCTGGACACCACGCTGCAATGGCTGGGCGGTGCGCCGGGTGCGCCGGGCGCGGACAACAGCGGCATGCCACCGCCCGCCCGCACTTCCGAGCCCGCGAGGGCCGTCATCACGCTGGGCGACCCGCGCTACCCGGCGGCGCTGCTCGACACCGAAGACCCGCCCCTGCTGCTGTACGTGATGGGACCGCTGTCGCTGCTTCGGCTGCAAGGCCAACCGTTTCCGCGCCACCACTGCCTGGCCATCGTGGGCAGTCGCAACCCCACAGCACAGGGTGCTGACAACGCGCGCCTGTTCGCACGGGCCCTGCACGCTTGCGGGCTCACCATCGTGTCGGGCCTGGCGCTGGGTGTGGACGCGGCAGCGCATGAAGGCGCGCTGGACGCATCCGCCACCGTTCCATCGCGCGATACCGGCGTTGCCGTGCCGGCCACGATCGCGGTGGTGGGCACGGGCCTCGACCGCGTCTACCCGAGCAGGAATCTCGATCTGGCGCGGCGGATTGCCGTGCACGGCCTGCTCGTGAGTGAGTACCCGCTGGGCACGCCGCCGCTTCCCGCCAACTTTCCCAAGCGCAACCGCATCATTTCGGGCCTGTCCCAGGGCACGCTGGTGGTCGAGGCGGCGCTCGCATCCGGGTCCCTGATCACCGCACGCACGGCGGTAGAGCAGGGCCGGGAGGTGTTTGCCATCCCCGGTTCCATCCATGCGCCGCAGTCGCGCGGCTGCCACGCGCTGATTCGCCAGGGCGCCAAGCTGGTGGAGTCTGCGCAGGACGTGCTGGAGGAGCTGCGCCTGTCCGCTGCCCCGCCGGTGTCGGCCGAAGGGGCGGGTGGTGGCGAAGCCGCCCCTTCGGCCCCCGCCCCTGAAAACGCCCTGCTCAAGGCGCTGGGCTTTGACCCCGTGGGCATCGACGCGCTGGTGGCTCGCACCGGCATGGATGCCGCCGCACTGCAGGTGGCGCTGCTGGAGCTGGAGCTGGAAGGCCGTGTCGCGCGGCTGCCCGGGGGGCTGTTCCAGCGCCTGGGCGTGGCGTAGCGCGCGCTTTTGGGGTGTCGCACGGCACCTGAGGGCGCGCGCAGGGACCCGGTGAGTCAGTCCAGCAGCCGTTCCGGGTTGGCGTCCAGCTTGGCCAGCGCATCGCGTGTTGCGCGCACGGTCAGCCCTTCCTCGTCCTTCGGCTGCAGCAGGCCGGCCTGCAGATAGGCCGCCAGGCGGCGCAGCTGGATCAGGTAGCTGCTGCCGTCCGCCGCGGCAAACAGGTGCAGCTGCTTGCGCTGGCTCTGCCACGCATACTGCACCTGGGCCGAGGCCCCGTTGTGGTCCAGCGTGTACCAGGTGCCCGGCTGCAGTTGCTGCGCCCACGCCACCATGGCTTCTTCCACCGGCGCGCCGTTGTCGGCCACCACATGGATCGACGACGCATCGATGCCGAGCATCATTTCGATGTTGTCGGCGTTGAGCGGCATGTCGCCCAGCGTGGCGTCGTTGATGAAATCTTCGAGGTTCGCCAGCCGCTTGGCCATGGCGTCGATATGCGCCTGCGGGATGGAGGCGGTCTTGGACAGGAACGCGTCCGCCAGGGTATCGGTCAGCGCCTTGATCTGCGCGTCCTGCGCTTCGCCCGTCACGTTCATCAGCACCAGGCCCTGGCGAAGGCGCTGCAGCAGGCCAGGCAGGTTCTGGATGACGAGCGTGCGGTCGCTGCGGTGGGGCTTGGCGCCTGCGGCCCAGACCAGGTCGGCCGCCGTGCGCTTGAGCGCAATCGTGTCGGCGTGCTGCGGGCCGTCGCGCACGGCCGACAACGCCAGAACCTCGGCCCAGGTCTTGAACAGGAACTCGCGGATCTCGTCGCGCACCGGCATGTCGCGCAGCATGGTGCGCAGCTCGATCGTGTACTGGATCGCGAGCGTCTCGCGCTGCTCGACCTGCTGGGCCACACTGACGAGGCGGGACGTGGCCTGCTTCTCGGTGAGGAACTTGGCGAGGAATTTCTCGAACTCGTCGTACACGAGCTGGAACACCCTGCGCCCCGTTTCCGGGTATTGCTCGATCACCTGAACCACGCGGCGGATCTCGGCCTCCAGCGCGCTGCCGTTGATGGAGGTGGCATCAAAACCCATCACGCAGGCACCCATGCGGTCGATCAGCTTGCGCGCGGGGTGGTCCAGGTTGCTGAAGAACTCCGGCTCGGCCAGCGCCACGCGCAACACGGGCACCTGCAGGCGCGCGAACCATACGCGCACGGCGGGGGGGATGCGGTCTTCGGCCAGGATGCTCTGGAACATGAGCGCCACCACCTCGATGATGGCCTTTTCGCCCGCCGTGCTGGCCTTCTTCTTCAGCTCGGACGAGCGCTCGCGCACCGTGCCCACCAGCTGCACCACGGCAGCGGGGCTGTAGTCCTCGACCAGCGAGCCCACGCCGCTGTAGTAGGTGTCGGCCTGCAGCCGGTGGGCGGTGAGCGCATGGGCCAGCGCCGCCGAAGCGGGGGGCGCGTTGACCATGTCGAAGCCGGTGGCGGGCTGGGTGAGCAGGCGGCGCAGCTGGCCCATGACCCCCTGCGCACGCTGGCGGGCGCGGGACAGCGGCGTCATGCCGGTGGCAAACCCGGTCGGCATGCCGCCGCGCTGGGGATAGCCGCCCGGGTGGGGCTGCATGCCGTGGCCCGGCGGGTAGGCACCCGGGCCGCCGTGGTGCGGCTGCGGGTGGCGCATGCCGCCCATGGCTTCGCGGCTTTGCGCCAGTGCCTGAGAGGCCAGCCCGACCGCGTCGCCTGCGCCGGGCGCCCCGCCGCTGGCGGTGCGCCGCACGCGCGATTTCAGGTCGTTCTGCGGGGTGACGCCCTGCTCCACATAGAACACGTTCACCGCCTGGTACTGCTTTTGCAGCAGGCTCGCCAGCTCGCGCTGCAGCGGGTCCACCACCGTGAGCAGGTCGTTGCGCGGCAGCCCCGACTCGATCCACTGCTCCACCAGCAGCAGGCACACGGTGTCAGGCCGCAGGATGTCGGTGGTGTCCAGGTCCTGGCCTTCCAGGCTCTGGGTGCGCTGGCGCAGGGTGTCGAACTGGTGGCTGACCTGCTCGCTGACGGTGAGTGCCATGCGCGAGGCAATGATCTTGTTTTCCACCACATCGTCGCTGAGCAGCTCGAACTGGGCGAGCCCCGGGCCAGCGGCTGCCTGGCCGCCACGGGACGTGCTCACATGGGGAGACAGCGCTTCGCGCAGCGCCTTGGCCGTGCGATCGACCCATGCCGCGCGGTGCTGCTGGTAGTCCGTCCAGGTGTCGCGGTGCGCCTGCATCTCGCGCGCCGTGCCGGTCTGGCTCATCAGCGTGGTGACGAAATCCAGGACGGTCTTGTCCAGCTGGGGCAGGCCTGCGCAAAGGCCCTCCACGAACCGCTGTCGAGCCTGCCGGGCCAACCGGCGCTGCGGAACGGGGGAGGGCGTGGACTGCATGGACAGATATTAGCGGGTCAGACGATGGCTCCAGCCTGCGGATCGTTGGGATCCTCATCCTTTTTCGCGGGCTTGATGAGGTCTTCGCGCTTCACGCCCAGCCACATGGCAATGGCGGCCGCCACGAACACCGACGAATAGATGCCGAACAGGATGCCAATCGTCAGCGCCAGCGCAAAGTAGTGCAGGCTGGGGCCGCCGAAAAAGAGCATCGACAGCACCATGGCCTCGGTGGACGCGTGGGTGATGATGGTGCGGCTCATCGTGCTGGTGATCGCGTGGTCGATCACCTCCGACGTGTTCATCTTGCGGTACTTGCGGAAGGCCTCGCGGATCCGGTCGAAGATCACCACCGACTCGTTCACCGAATACCCCAGCACGGCCAGCACCCCGGCCAGCACGGCCAGCGAGAATTCCCACTGGAAGAACGCGAAGAAGCCCAGGATGATCACCACGTCGTGCAGGTTGGCGATCACCGCGGCCACGCCGAACTTCCATTCGAAGCGCACTGCTAGGTAGATCACGATGCCGAGGATCACCATGCCCAGGGCCATCAGCCCACCCTGCACCAGTTCCTCGCCCACCTGCGGCCCGACGAATTCCGTGCGCCGCAGGGTCACCTCGGGGTCGGCGGCCTTCAAGGCCTCCAGTACACGCTCGCTCTGCTGGGCCGACGTGACGCCCTTCTGCACGGGCAGGCGGATCATCACGTCGCGCGAGGTGCCGAAGTTCTGCACCGTCACGTCCGAATAGCCCAGGCCGGACACGGTGTCGCGGACCTTGGCGATGTCTGCGCTCTGCGTGTAGGCCACTTCCATCACCGTGCCGCCCGTGAACTCCACCGACAGGTGCAGTCCGCGCGTGACCAGGAAGAAGACCGCCAGGGCGAAAGTGACGAAGGAAATCGCGTTGAGCACCAACGCGTACTTCATGAACGGGATGTCTTTTTTGATCCGAAAGAACTCCATGTCCTTTTCCTCTTATTGGTTCTTGGCGACCGCGGAACCCGCCACAGCGGCGTCGGGCTTCCAGACTTGGCCGATGGACACGCTCTTGAGCTTCTTCTGGCGGCCGTACCACAGGTTCACAAGGCCGCGCGAGAAGAACACGGCCGAGAACATGCTGGTCAGGATGCCGATGCAGTGCACCACGGCAAAGCCGCGCACCGGGCCCGAGCCGAAGGCCAGCAGCGCCAGGCCCGCGATCAGGGTGGTGACGTTGGAGTCGAGGATGGTGGCCCAGGCGCGTTCGTAACCGGCGTGGATGGCCGCCTGGGGTGCCACGCCTGCGCGCAGTTCCTCGCGGATGCGCTCGTTGATCAGCACGTTCGAATCGATCGCCACGCCCAGGGCCAGCGCCATGGCGGCGATGCCTGGCAGCGTGAGAGTGGCCTGCAGCATCGACAGGATGGCGATCAGCAGCAGCACGTTGACGGCCAGCGCCACGGTGGAGAACACGCCGAACAGCGTGTAGTAGATGCACATGAAGACCGCGATGGCCACCATGCCCCAGACCACGCTGTCGATGCCGCGCTCGATGTTGTCGGCGCCCAGGCTGGGGCCGATGGTGAATTCTTCGATGATCTCCATGGGCGCGGCCAGCGAGCCCGCGCGCAGCAGCAGCGCCGTGTCGTTGGCCTCGGCCGTGGTCATGCGGCCCGAGATCTGCACGCGACCGCCGCCGATCTCGGTGCGGATCACGGGGGCCGTCACCACTTCGCCCTTGCCCTTTTCGAACAGGATGATGGCCATGCGCTTGCCCACGTTCTCACGTGTGATGTCGCGGAAGATGCGCGAGCCCTTGGCGTCCAGCGTGAGGTTCACGGTGGGTTCCTGCGTCTGGCTGTCAAAGCCGGGCTGGGCATCGGTCAGGTTCTCGCCGGTCAGGATCACCTGCTTCTTGACGATCACCGGCTGGCCGCTGCGCTCCAGATAGCGCTCCGAGCCAAACGGCACGGGGCCACGGCCGGTTTCAGCCGCGCGGGCCTCGGTGCCCTCGTCCACCAGGCGCACTTCCAGGGTGGCGGTGCGGCCCAGGATGCGCTTGGCCTGCGCGGTGTCCTGCACGCCGGGCAGCTGCACCACGATGCGGTCCAGGCCCTGCTGCTGGATCACGGGCTCGGCCACGCCCAGCTCGTTGATGCGGTTGTGCAGCGTGACGATGTTCTGCTTGAGGGCCTGCTCCTGCACGCGGCGCGTGGCCTCGGGCTTGATGGTGGCGCGCAGCTTGAACTCGCTGCCTTCGGGGCTGCTCGTGGTCTGCAGATCGGGGAATTGGTCCGTGATGAGGTTGCGCGCGGCGGTGACCATGGCTTCGTCGCGCACCTTGATGTCCACGGCCTGGCCGTCGCGGCTGATGCCGCCGTGCCGGATGTTCTTGTCGCGCAGCGCGGTGCGCAGGTCGCCCGCATACGACTCGGTCTTCTTCGTGAGTGCGGCCTGCATGTCCACCTGCAGCATGAAGTGCACCCCGCCCCGCAGGTCCAGCCCCAGGTACATCGGGTTGGCGTGCAACGCCTTGAGCCACAGCGGCGAGCGCGAGACCAGGTTCAGCGCCACCACGTACGACGGGTCGCTCTCGTCGGGCACCAGGGCCTTCTGGATGGCGTCCTTGGCCTTGAGCTGGTTGTCCGGCGTATCGAAGCGCGCGCGCACCGACGTGCCTTCCAGCGCCACGAAGTCGGGTGTCACCCCGGCGGCCTTGAGGATGTCTTCGACCCTCTGCTGCACGGACGCATCCACCTTGACGGTGGCCTTGGCCGACGAAACCTGCACGGCAGGCGCCTCGCCGAAGAAATTGGGCAGCGTGTACAGCAGCCCCACCAGCAGCACGATCACCAGGATCGCGTACTTCCAGACCGGATATCGGTTCATGATCGCGCTCTTACCTCTCGGAAAGCTTCAAAGGGCGGCGTGCTCGCAAGCCTGCCGCCCTTTCTCAGTGTCAACCCACAAGCCTTGCGGGCAAACGATTATTTGACAGAGCCCTTGGGCAGCACCTGAACCACGGCGCTGCGCTGCATCTGCACTTCGACGCCTTCGGAGATCTCGATGTGCAGCGAGCCTTCGGACAGGCGCGTGACCTTGCCCATGATGCCGCCGGCCGTGGCCACTTCGTCGCCCTTGGCCAGGGCATCGATCATGGCGCGGTGTTCCTTCTGGCGCTTCATCTGCGGGCGGATCATCACGAAGTACAGCACCACGAACATCAGCACCAGGGGCAGCATGCCCGTGAGCGAGGACATCATGTCGCCGCCGCCAGCGGCTGCGGCGGGTGCGGTCTGGGCAAAGGCAGAAGAAATAAACACGGACAGGACTCCAGAAATGGATGTTCAATTTTTCACAATATCGCCGCCGGCGCGCGCTTGCGCGGCCGCCAGAGCAGAACAGGGCATTGTATGCGGCCCCCCGTCGTGGGCCATGTGCGCGATGCCCCGCCGGGTTGGCGGGGTGTTTTCCCGCACGCCCCATCGTTACGGCATCGAGAAAAATTGGATTCAAAATGGCCGCAACCGCTTATCCATCAAGCGTTTGCAGCTATCAGTTTGGAAGTAGATGGCCGCATTCCGGCGTGCACGCAATCCGCGCGCACGCCGGCAGGCATCAGGCCGCCTGACGCTGCGCCGCCGGGGCCCCGCTGCGCCACTGGGCCATCAAGCCGTCCCACTTGGGGCGCGCCGCCTTCAGGTGCCGCTCCTTCACGTGGCCGTAGCCGCGGATTTCTTCGGGGATGCGGGCAATCTCTGCGGCCAGGTCCAGGTTGTCGGCCTTCAGGCCGGCCAGCAGCTCGTCGATGCAGGCGCGGTATTCCACGATCAGCGCGCGCTCCATGCGGCGCTCCTCGGTCTTGCCGAACACGTCCAGTGCCGTGCCACGCAGGCCCTTGAGCTTGGCGAGCACACCGAACGCGCTGCGCATCCAGGGGCCGAACGGCCGCTTGACCAGCTCGCCCTTGTCGTTGGTCTTGGCGATCATCGGGGGCGCCAGGTGGTGCATCACCTTGTAGTCGCCCTCGAACATGCCGGCGATCTTGTCCGTGAAAGCCTGGTCGGTGTGCAGGCGCGCCACCTCGTACTCGTCCTTGTAGGCCATCAGCTTGAACAGATAGCGGGCCACGGCTTCGGACAACTTGGTGCTGGTGCCCAACTTCGCCTCGGCAGCCTTTACCTTCTCGACAAAAGCCTGGTAGTCGGCCGCGTAGGCCGCGTTCTGGTAGCCGGTGAGGAACTCCACGCGCTTGGCCACCAGTTCAGCCAGCGAGGGCTTCTTGACGAACTGGATCACCTGCGCGGCCTGGAACAGTGCCTGCACCGACGCCAGGTCGTGCGCGCAGCGGCGGCCCCATTCGAACGCGGCCTTGTTGTTGTCCACCTGCACGCCGTTCAATTCCATGGCGCGCATCAGCGAAGGCAGCGTCAGCGGCACGCGGCCCTTTTGCCAGGCGTAGCCCAGCATCAGCGGGTTGGTGTAGATGCTGTCGCCCAGCAGCTGGGTGGCGACCTGCTCGGCATCGAAGCTGCCCACGTTGCCCGCGCCCACGGCGGAGGCAATGGCTGCATCGCAGTTGGCGCCCGGGAACTGCCAGTTGGGGTTGGTCACGAAAGCCGCCGTGGGCGTGCCGTGCGTGTTCAGCGCCACGAAGGTGCGGCCCGGCTGCATCACGGCCAGCGTGTACTTGTGCGCGGCCACGATGGCATCGCAGCCGATCACCAGATCGGCCTTGGCCGTATCGACCTTGGTGGTGTAGATGGCGTCGGGCCGGTTGGCGATCTGGATGTGGCTCCAGGTGGCGCCGCCCTTCTGGGCCAGGCCGCCGGCGTCCTGCGTGACCACGCCCTTGCCGTCCAGGTGCGCGGCCATGCCCAGCAGCGAGCCGATGGTGATCACGCCCGTGCCGCCCACACCACCCACGACGATGCCCCAGGCGCTCTCGGCCACGGGCAGGCGCGGTTCGGGCAGGGGCGGCAGGCTGGCCAGGTCGCCCTTCTTTTCCTTCTTGGGCTTCTTGAGCTTGCCGCCTTCGACGGTGACGAAGCTCGGGCAGAAGCCGTTGACGCAGGAATAGTCCTTGTTGCAGGTGCTCTGGTTGATGCGGCGCTTGCGGCCGAACTCCGTCTCCACCGGCTCAACCGAGAGGCAGTTGGACTTGGTGGAGCAGTCGCCGCAGCCCTCGCACACCAGCTCGTTGATGACCACGGTCTTGTCGGGCGTGGCCAGCGTGCCGCGCTTGCGGCGGCGGCGCTTTTCGGTGGCGCAGGTCTGGTCGTAGATGATGACAGTGCAGCCCTTGATCTCGCGGAACTGGCGCTGCAGCGTGTCGAGTTCGTCGCGGTGGTGCACCGTCACACCCTCGGCCAGCGCCACGCCGTCGTACTTTTGTGGCTCATCGGTCACTATGATGAGCTTGGCCACGCCCTCGGACTTCAGGCTGTTCATGATCTGCAGCACCGAGTGGCCCTCGGGCCGCTCGCCCACCGTCTGGCCGCCCGTCATGGCCACGGCGTCGTTGTAGAGCACCTTGTAGGTGATGTTGACACCCGCCGCAATGCTCTGGCGGATGGCCAGCAGGCCACTGTGGAAGTAGGTGCCGTCACCCAGGTTGGCAAAGATGTGCGCGTCGGTGGTGAAGGGCTGCTGGCCCACCCAGGTCACGCCTTCGCCGCCCATCTGCGTGAAGGTGCTGGTCTTGCGGTCGGGCATCCAGTTGACCATGTAGTGGCAGCCAATGCCAGCCACGGCACGCGAACCCTCGGGCACGCGGGTGCTGGTGTTGTGCGGGCAGCCGCTGCAGAACCAGGGGGTGCGGTCGCCCGTGTCCACCTTCAGCTCGGCCATGCCGCGCTCGGCCGCTTCGATCACGGCGATGCGCGCGTCCATGCGGGCGATGATGCCCTCGGGCACGCCCAGCTTCTTCAGGCGCTTGGCAATCGCCTTGGCGATGATGGCCGGGGTCAGGTCGGCCTTGGCGCGCAGCAGCCAGTTCTGGCTGGGGTTGGGCATGCTCCATTCGCCGCCGGTGTTGTCGCCTTCCTGCTCCTCAAACTTGCCCAGCACGTTGGGGCGCACGTCGGCGCGCCAGTTGTAGAGCTCTTCCTTGAGCTGGTACTCGATGACCTGGCGCTTTTCCTCGACCACCAGGATCTCCTGCAGCCCTTGCGCGAAGTCGCGGGTGATGGTGGCTTCGAGCGGCCACACCACGTTGACCTTGTGCACGCGGATGCCCAGGCTGCGGCAGGTGTCGTCATCCAGGCCCAGGTCCACCAGGGCCTGGCGCGTGTCGTTGTAGGCCTTGCCGCTGGCGATGATGCCGAAGCGGTCGTTCTTGCCTTCGACGACGTTGTAGTTGAGCTTGTTGGCACGGATGTACGCCAGTGCCGCATACCACTTGTAGTCCATGAGGCGCGCTTCCTGCTCCAGTGGCGCGTCGGGCCAGCGGATGTGCAGGCCGCCTGGGGGCATCACGAAGTCTTCGGGCAGGATGATCTTCACGCGGTCGGGGTCGATGTTGATGCTGCTGGAGGACTCCACCACCTCCTGAATGGTCTTCATGCCCGACCACACGCCCGAGAAGCGGCTCATGGCAAACGCGTGCAGGCCCATGTCCAGGATCTCCTGCACGCTGCTTGGGAAGAACACCGGCGTGCCACAGGCCTTGAAGATGTGGTCGCTCTGGTGCGCGGCCGTGCTGCTCTTGCTGATGTGGTCGTCGCCCGCAATCGCGATCACGCCGCCGTGTTTGGCGGTGCCGGCCATGTTGGCGTGCTTGAACACGTCCGAGCAGCGGTCCACGCCCGGGCCCTTGCCGTACCAGATGCCGAACACGCCGTCGAACTTTTTGCTCTGCGGGTACAGGTCCAGCTGCTGCGTGCCCCACACGGCGGTGGCGCCCAGCTCTTCGTTCACACCAGGCTGAAAAACGATGTTGTTGGCTGCCAGATGCTTCTTGGCTGCCCACAGTGCCTGGTCATAGGTGCCCAGTGGGGACCCCCGGTAGCCGCTGATGAAGCCTGCGGTGTTCAGCCCGGCCACCGCATCGCGCTGGCGCTGCAGCATGGGCAGGCGCACCAGGGCCTGCACCCCGCTCATGAAGGCCCTGCCACTGTCTAAAGAATATTTGTCGTCGAGCGTGACGGTTTCCAGGGCCTTGCGGACGGATTCGGGCAGGGGCGCATTCATGGCTATGTCTCCATTGGCTTCTTTGTGGGGCCTGGCCTTGTGGGCCGGTGGGGCGGGCGCCAGCCGCCCGATTAGGGCAGCGGCTCCAGTGCCGGACAAGTGTATGTCTGTGCTGCTGATATGTCTTTGCGTTCTGTGCCGTGTTTAGGCTATTCTGAGAAAGGATCTTTCTTTATTGCCCCACTTTGTGAACACTCTCGACAAATTCGACATCGCCATCCTGGGCGAGCTGCAGGCTGACGCCCGCCTGACGAACGCCGAGCTGGCCCAGCGCGTGGGCCTGTCGGCGGCGCCCTGCTGGCGCCGCGTGCGCGCGCTGGAGGAGCAGGGCTTCATCACCGGCTACCGTGCGCAGATTGACCGCCACAAGATCGGCCTGGGTGTGCTGGCCTTTGTGCGGCTGGACGCGGACCGCAGCACCGGCAATCTCACGCGCAAGATGGAGGAGGCGATCCGGCAGATCCCCGAAGTCGTCTCCTGCCACTACATCAGCGGCACCGGCACCTTCGAGCTGCAGGTGGTGGCGCGCGACCTGGACAGCTTTTCGCAGTTCGCGCGCGACGTGCTGCTGAACCTGCCCAATGTGAAGGACATGCACACCAGCTTTTCGCTGGGCGAGGTGAAGGCGGGCGGGGCGCTGCCGCTGGCGCACCTGTCACCTGTCAAGAAATAAACGCTATAAAAGGTATAGCTATCAGCGATTGATGGGAAAGCGCTGGGGCCTGTTTTTGCATGAATTTCAGGCAGCACATGGCCACCGCTGCGGGGCACAGCCCGCGATGGTGCCGCGCACCGGCAACGTAACAAGGCGTTAAGGCGCGGCGCCTGCGCAGGGTGTGCGGTATAAGCCTGCGGAACCACCGTGGACCCGCCAGGCCGCCGCATGCACCCGCTGCATCGCAAGCCTGCCAGTTCCGTGTTCCGGGTCTCGGGCCGGGTGCTGTCTGCAAGCGGCGACACCCACGGTGGCCGATGGGGCTGGCAAGCCACCACACAACGCACAACACAACGGCTTCGTTCGCGCGCCGGCCCCGGCCTGCCGAGCGAAGCCCCCAAAGAGGGCGAGGGCGGCATGATCATCTGGGGCATTTTCTGGGGCGCGGTGCTGGGGTCGTGGTTCGGCGGCTACGGCGACTTGGGGTTGGTGGCCGGCGGCATCCTGGGCTTCTTTGCCGGGCTGTCGCTGCGCTGGGCGGTCCGCTCGGCCGTCCGGACGGAGCTGCAGGCCCAGGCCAGCAAGGCCGCCCCACCGCCCGCGCTGGCACCCCGGGCCGAAGACCGGCCCGCAGCGCCCGAGCCCCCGCCCCTGCCCGGCGACACGCCGGGCAGCGACGACACGCGCGATTCGGACGACGCTTTCTGGGGCGGTGCGCTCACACCGCAAGGCCTGCCGCGCGTCCCAGCGTCGGCTCCCGTGGCAGCACAGGCGCCCGCGCCCGCAATGCCTGCCGCGCCCGCAGCCCCCCACCCCATCGAACAGGCCGTGCTCGCCGCCCGGAACTGGTTCCTGGGCGGCAACACCATCGTGCGCGTGGGCCTGGTGATCCTGTTCATTGGCCTCTCTTTCCTGGCGCGGTATGCCGCGTCCGCCGGGCTGCTGCCGGTGGAGCTGCGCCTGGCCGCCGTGGCGGCGGTGGGCATTGCGCTGCTGGGGGTGGGCTTTCGCAAGCGCGCCGAAAAGCCCGGTTTTGCGCTGGCCCTGCAGGGCGGGGGCGTGGCGGTGATGTACCTCACCGTGTTCGCGGCCTTCCGGCTCTATGCGCTGCTGCCGCCGCTGCCCGCCTTCGCGCTCATGATCGTGGTCTGCGCGGCCAGCTGCGCGCTGGCGCTGCTGCAGAACGCGCGTTCGCTGGCGGTGGCGGCCTTTGCGGGCGGCTTTGCGGCGCCGCTTTTGCTGTCCACGGGCCAGGGCAGCCACGTGGGTCTGTTCAGCTACTACCTGCTGCTCAATCTGGCCATTCTGTTCATCGCCCACCGGCGCTCTTGGCGCGTGCTGAACGTGGTGGGTTTTGTCGCCACCTTCGGCGTGGCCACGGCCTGGGGGGCGCTGAAATACGTGCCCGCGCATTACGCCAGCACGCAGCCCTTCCTTGCGGCCTTTGTGCTGATCTATCTCGTCACCGCCATCCTCTACGCCCGCAACACGCCCACCCGGCTGGGCAACGCCGTGGACAGCATGCTGGTGTTCGGCACGCCGCTCCTGGGCTTCGGCCTGCAGGCCGGCCTGGTGCAGCCATTCGAGCTGGGCGCGGCTTTCTCGGCGCTGGCCTTTGCGGCGCTGTACCTGGGGGCCGCCACCGTGCTGGCGCGCCGCGCGCAGCCTGGCTACCGCCTGCTCATCGAATGCTTCATCGCCATCGGTGTCGGCTTTGCCACGCTGGCCGTGCCGCTGGCGCTGGATGCGCGCTGGACCTCGGCCGTGTGGGCGCTGGAAGGCGCGGGCGCCTTCTGGGTGGGCATGCGCCAGGCGCGCTGGATGCCGCGCGCCTTCGGCCTGCTGCTGCAGGGCGTGGCGATGCTGGCCTTTTTGGGCGGCCTCTCCAGCGTGGCGCCGCTGCCGCTGGCCAACCCGGCCTTCCTGGGGGCGATGCTGATTGCCCTGCCCGCCCTGCGGCTGGCGTGGTGGCTGCGCCAGCCGCTGCCGCACAGCGGCTCGGCCTGGGCCCAGGGCTACGCGCGGGTGGAGGCGCAGCTGTCCAGCCCGGCCTACCTGTACGGATTTGCGTTCTGGTGCCTGGCCTGGGTGCTGGAAGCCACGCGCAGCGTGCCCGCCATGGAGGCCAGCCAGTGGCCCGTGCCGGTGTTCACGGACCGCGTGGCCCAGCTGCTGGCCCTGCTGGCCGTGGTGCTCAGCGCCGCGCTGTCGATGCGGCTGGGCCTGCGCACGCGCTGGGCGGTGGCCACCTGGCCCGCGCGCGCCACCATCGCGGTGCTGGCGCTGGGGTGGGTGGCGCAGGCCGGTGACGGCTATCGCGTGCTGGCCACCCCCGCCTGGGCGGTGTGGCCGGTGGTGCTGGCGCTGCACGTGTGGATGCTGCGGCAGATGGACCGCCTGCAGGCCGAGGCCGGCGGCGCCACGCCTCGCTTTGGCGGCCTGCACGCAGCCACGGCGTGGCTGGTCACCCTGCTGCTGGCCGACTGCCTCTGGTCGGGCATTGCGAGTGCCGAGCTGTGGCGCACGTCGTGGGCCGGCGTGGTGCTGCTGGTCAGCGCCACCGCCGTGCTGATGCTGCTGGCGCTGTGGGCGGGCCGGGGCAACCGCGCCGCCGCGCGCACGGCGCTGCCCTGGCCGCTGAACCCGCACGCCCCGGCCTACTACTGGTGGGCGGCCCTGCCCCTGGCGCTGCTGGTGTTTTGGGGTGCGCTGCTGGCGGCGGTGCATTCATCGGGCCACACCGCGCCGCTGCCCTACATCCCGCTGCTCAACCCCACGGACCTCACCCTGGCGCTGGCGCTGGGCGGCCTGGTGTTCTGGCGGCGCGTGCTGCTGTCGGCGCTGCCGCCGCCGGTCCGCTCGGGCTGGGTCACGGGTCGGCATGCGCTGGCGGCCCTGGCGCTGCTGGCCTTTGTGGTGATCAACACCGTGTGGCTGCGGGTGGCCCACCACTTCTTCGCCGTGCGCTGGGACGCCTCGGCGCTGTTCAACAGCTTTGTGGTGCAGACCGGCTACGCCATCCTCTGGACGGTGCTGGCGCTCAGCATGATGGTGCTGGCGCACCGCCGCGCGCAGCGGCCGCTGTGGCTGGTGGGTGCCGGCCTGCTGGGCCTGGTGGTGGTCAAGCTGCTGCTCATCGACCTGTCCAACGCCGGTGGGGCCGAGCGCATCGTGGCCTTCATCGCCGTGGGCGTGCTGATGCTGGTGGTGGGCTACTTTGCGCCGCTGCCGCCCAAGCCGGCCACCCCCGCCCCTGCCACTCCCGCGCCACCTCCGGTTTCCGCGCACGAAGAGATGCCCTCATGAAATCCACACCCTGCCCATGGCGCGCGCTGGTGGGCGCGGCACTGGTGGCCGCTTTGTGCTCGGCCACTGGCCTCGCGCGGGCGGCGGCCGACGCCGCCCACCCCGACGCCTATGCCATCCGCATCCCCGTCACCCCGACGGCCGATGCGCCGCTGCAGCGGCTTGTGCTGCCCGCCGAGGTGCTGGTGCGCTTGCAAAGCCCGGGCCTTGCCGACCTGCGCCTGTTCAATGGCGCGGGCCAGCCCGTTCCCATGGCGCTCGCCAGCGTGGCGTCGGCGCGCGCGCCGCACGACACGGTGGCCTTGCCGGCGTACCCCATCCTGGGCGCGGTGGGCACCGCGGGGCCGTCGGCCCTGGAGGGGCTGTCGCTGCGCATCGAGGAGCGGCAGGGCCAGCGCGTGGTGCAGATCGAATCCCCGGCTGCGGCAGGCTCGGCGGCTGCCCAGGCCGTCCAGGGCGCGCTGCTGGATGCGCGCGGCGTGCAGCAGCCGGTGGTGCGCATGGCACTGGACGCAGACCTGCCGCCCGGCCAGCCGGTCACCTTGCGGGTGCACGCCAGTACCGACCTCCAGCATTGGCGGCCGCTGGCCGAGACGGTGCTCTATCGCGCCGAAGCGGCCGGCCCCACAGCGTCTGCCGCCGCCGCGGGTGCAGTGCCGGGCCGCCTGGGCAACGAGCAGATCGACCTGCACCGGGCCGACTTGAAGGGCCATTACCTGCGCGTGACCTGGGGCCCTGCCGCTGTGACCCTGCGCGGCGCCACCCTGGCTACCACCCGCGGCCCCGCCGTGCGCGAGCGCACCAGTGCCCGCATGGCCGTGCCAGCACCCGGCGGCAACCCGCGCGAGCTGGTGCTGGCGCTGCCCTTCGCCACCCCGGTCGCCGCGCTCGTGATCACGCCGCCGGGCAGCGGCAACGTGCTGATCCCCGTGCGCGTGCTGGGCCGCACGCACCGTGAACAGCCCTGGCAGCTGCTGGCCAGCGCCGTGGTCTACCGGATGGCGAGCGGCGGCACGGAGCAGGTGAGCCCGGCCGTGGAACTGGGGGGCGCGTCGGTGCGCGAGCTCAAGATCGAGGTGGACGCCAAGGCCCCGGGCTTTGCGGTGGCGCCCGGCGTCACTTTGCAGTTCGAGCCCGCGCAGCTGGTGTTTCTGGCCAGCGGGCCCGGGCCCTTCACGCTGGCGGCCGGGCTGCCCGGCGCGGGCGCGGGGGCCAGCGCCTTTCTGCCGCTGGCCAGTCTGGTGCCGGGCTACCAGCCCGGGCACGAAGACACCCTGCCGCTGGCGCTGGCCGACGTGGGCCGCGCCGACATCCCCGCAGGCCCGCCGGCCGATGGCGCGGTCGTGCCGGCAGCGGCGGGCGGCGGCGGCCTCGTCACCCGCACCGCCGTGCTGTGGGGCGTGTTGCTGGCGGGGGTGGCGGCGCTAGCACTCATGGCCTGGCTGCTGGTGCGGCAGACCCGTGCGGCGGGCCCGCAGGTGCCGCCAGCGCCTGACGAGATCGCCTGAGCCCGCGGGGGGGGGACGCCGTGGCAGCGACGCGGCCATGGCTTTTCAGCGCGCCGCCCCCGCGGGCGCGCCTGCCGTCGCACAATGCACGCACATGCCCCCCTTGCCGTCCCACGAAAGCACGCGCAGCGTTGCACCCCCGCCTTCCCCCGACCCCGCACCGGGCCTGAACCCGGGCGCCCCGCCGTCGCAGCAGGGCACGGCGGCCGCCGCAGACCGCGCTGCGCTGGCCCAGGGCGCCGAAGAATCCGTGGCGGCCGCGCAGCTCGACCCCGGCGCGGCGGCCTCGCTCTCGCCGTTTGCGCCGCTGTCCGTGCCGGTGTTCCGCATGCTCTGGCTCACCTGGGTGGCGGCCAACACCTGCATGTGGATGAACGACGTTGCGGCCGCCTGGCTGATGACCACGCTCACCACCTCGCCCGTGCTCGTGGCACTGGTGCAGACCGCGTCCACCCTG
This sequence comes from Paracidovorax sp. MALMAid1276, assembly GCF_049198005.1. Classification (NCBI taxonomy): domain Bacteria; kingdom Pseudomonadati; phylum Pseudomonadota; class Betaproteobacteria; order Burkholderiales; family Comamonadaceae; genus Paracidovorax; species Paracidovorax sp. MALMAid1276. The sequence goes on from NZ_JBMIRS010000196.1 coordinate 21,874, forward strand.
CCCGTGTTCCTGCTCGGCCTGCCCAGCGGCGCGCTGGCCGACATCCTGGACCGGCGGCGCTATTTCATCGCCACGCAGTTCTGGGTGGCCGCCGTGGCCGTGGTGCTGTCCATCGCCATCGTGGCCGGTGGCATGTCGGCGCCGCTGCTGCTGGCGCTCACCTTTGCCAACGGCATCGGCCTGGCCATGCGCTGGCCGGTGTTCGCCGCCATCGTGCCCGAACTGGTCAGCCGCGCGCAGCTGCCCGCCGCGCTCGCGCTCAACGGCGTGGCCATGAACGCCTCGCGCATCGTGGGCCCGCTGCTGGCCGGCGCCATCATCGCCAGCGCGGGCAGCGCCTGGGTGTTTGTGCTCAATGCGTTGCTGTCCGTGCTGTCGGGCCTGGTCATCATGCGCTGGAAGCGCGTGCACACCCAGAGCCCGCTGGGCCGCGAGCGCCTGACCAGCGCCATGCGCGTGGGCCTGCAGTTCGTGCGCCAGTCGCCGCGCATGCGGGCCGTGCTGTGGCGCATCTCCATCTTCTTCTTGCATGCCACCGCACTGCTGGCCCTGCTGCCGCTGCTGGCCAAGGGCCTGGAAGGCGGCGGCGCGGGCACCTTCACGCTGCTGCTGGCCAGCATGGGCGCGGGCGCCATCCTGGCGGCCCTGTTCCTGCCGCGCCTGCGCCAGGCCATGGCGCGCGACGTGCTGGTGATTCGCGGCACGGCGCTGCAGGCCGCCGCCACGGCCGTGATGGCGGTGGCGCCCAATGTGTACGTGGCCGTGCCCGCGATGTTCGTGGGCGGCATGGCCTGGATCACCACGGCCAATTCGCTCAGCGTGTCGGCCCAGCTCGCGCTGCCCAACTGGGTGCGGGCGCGCGGCATGTCCATTTACCAGATGGCCATCATGGGGTCCACCGCGCTGGGCGCGGCCGTGTGGGGCCAGGTGGCGACCTGGAGCGACGTACACGCCAGCCTGGGCATCGCGGCCGTGACCGGCGTGCTGGCCATGCTGCTGGTGCAGCGCCTGGTGGCCGACCGCAGCATGGAAGAAGACCTGAGCCCCTCCCGCGCCTTCCAGGCTCCCGTGGCCGAGGTGCCGCCGGGCGCGGGCCACGTGGTGGTCACCATCGAATACGCCATCGACCCCGCGCGCGCCGCCGAATTCCGCGCCGTGATGCAGGAAAGCCGCCGCAGCCGCCTGCGCCAGGGCGCCCTGGGTTGGCAGCTGCTGCACGACATCAGCCAGCCCGCGCGCTATGTGGAGCGCATCGAGGACGAGTCCTGGACGGAGCACCTGCGCCGCTTTGACCGCGTGACCGCCTCGGACGTAGCCTTGCGTGACCGCAAGCTGGCCTTTCATGTGGGCGATGTGCCTCCGCGGGTGACGCGCTGGTCGGTGGAAAGCTGAATCCACAGCCCGCACTGAATCACAATACGGCGCTTGCCCGGGCACGACGGGCATCCATCACTCCATCGCTCGCCACCATGTCCGCACCCGACGAAGATTTCATGCGCCTTGCCCTGGCAGAAGGCCGCAAGGCCCTGCCGGCCTGCCTGCCCAACCCGCCCGTGGGCTGCGTGTTCGTCAGAGACGGGGCCGTGATTGCAAGCGGCTTCACCCCCTCGTGCGCCAAGGCGCGGGTGGCCCGCGGCCTACGGCGTGTGGTGGTGGCCATGCTTGACCCCACCCGCGCAATGCGGGCGCGGGAATCGACATCCTCAAAGCGGCGGGCGTGGAGGTGACGGTGGGTGTACTGGAGCCGAGCGCGGTGGCGGACATGGGGCCGTACCTCGCCGCAGGCGCGGGTCCTGCCACCGGTGGGGGCTGCGCATGACCCGTTTCACAACACGCTCCCTGGCCCTGGCCCTGGCCCTGTGCCTTGCGTTGGCGGCGCCCTGGTCTCAGGCTGCCGGTGCCGACCCCGCCCTGCTTGGCTGTTGGCGCGCCACCAAGATTGTTCTGTATGTGCAAGACGGCTCCAAGGCCGAGGACACCTCGGGCCGCTGCACGCTCCAGTTCAAGCAAACCCAATTCGAATCGGTCTGCAAGACCAGCACCGGCACGGCCACCACCACCTACCGCTACCAGGTCGTCAGGCCCCAGGTGTACGCGGCCACCATGGCCACCAGCACCTTCAAGACCGAGATGATCGGCTCCACGCGCGAGTACGACTACCGCATCGAAGGCGACCAGTTGCGCACCGTGAGCGTGCCGCCCGCCAAGGCGCCCGAGCCCCCGGCGGTGGCGGCCCCGCGGGTGGAGACCCAAGCGGAACGGACGCCTTGCCTGTAGAGTCCAGATCGATCCTAAATTGATAGCTGAAAGCGCTTTTCCAGTAAGCGCTGGAGGCTGAAAAGGCTTGAATTTTCAGGCGGATTTGCCCGGCGACCCAGTGGTGGCTGCGCCGCTGTCCTCCAGTTGCTCAAGTTCCTCAAGCGCAAAGCTGCGCCGCAGAATCCCGGCCAGCATGGTGTGCAGCAGCGCCTGCAGGGCGTCGTCATCGCCCGGCCCGTTTGGCTTCAACGCGGCGGCCAGCGCGTCGCCGTGGGCGGCCACGGTGCCGGTGACTTCGGCGCGCCAGCGCGCGGCCAGTTCGGCGGCATCGCCCGGTGGTACGCGCTGGTGGTGCGCAATGACGAGGTAGTGCGTACACGCCGCTTCGGCCGCGTGGCGCAGCAGGTGGTGGGTGCTGGTTTCTCCGTCGTCCTTCTTCTGGAACGCGCGCAGCGCCCAGGCCGTGGCGCCGCCCAGCAGCGCGCCCAGGGCCGTGCCCGCGCCCAGTGTCAGGCCGCCGGTGCCCACGTCGATCAGCGCACCAGCCTTGGCGCCCGCGACCGCGCCCGCAGCGGCGCCGGCCGACGTGCCCACCGCCAGCACCGTGTTTTCGGCACGGCGGGGCCCGGGCAACGGAGCGCCGTCGCGCTGGGGCTTGGGGTGGTGCTGTGTGGGCGCAGATGGCTGGCCGTGCAGGGCGCGCAGGGCGGTGTCGAGCGCCTGCACCTGCTCGGCATACCGGGATTGCTGGGTGGCAGCGTCCCCAGGAACCAGGCGGGCACAGGCGCGCAGGTGCTGCGCAAGGGCCTGCAGCGATTGGCAAAAGCGCTGCTCGTTGCGCTCCACCCACGCTGTGCGCAGCCGGGCCAGCGCGTGGCGCTGGGCAGGCAGCGCGGTGGCCAGCCGGTCGAACAGTGCGGGCTCCAGCACCCAGCTGGCGCCGAAGTCTTCCCAGCGCAAGACCCGCAGCGGCGCGCCCTGCCAGGCGGGCGGCGGGGCATCGCTGGCCCACGCCAGCACGGCGTCCACCGGCTGGCCCTCACCGCCAAATTGCAGATGGTCGCCCTGCGGAGTCTGCACCTGCGCGCCCTGCAACACCCCAGCCTGTGGGCCGTGCAGGCCGATCACCAGGTCGCCCGGAAGGGCCGCGCGCAGTCCGTCAAAGGCGGCATCGTCCAGGTTGATGTGGCCCTGCCAACGGGCCTCGCGCCAGCGCGCCCAGGCCGCCATCGCCAGGCGTGGCAGCACCACGGCCAGCACCAGCAGGCCCACGTACATCCACACCCAGCGGTTGCCAGCGGCGCCCTCGCCGGCAAAATTCTGCGTGGCGGCGATCTCCTGCAGCGTGAAGGGCGTGGCGCCGAACAGCACCGTCAGCGGCCAGAACAGCGCCGAGACGATGGCGTGCACCTGTGTGGCATCGAGAAAAGTGCTCTCCCACCCGAACTGGTAGCGCACCACCAGCCCGCGCAGCAGCAGCGATAGCGCAATGCCTGCCCCCCAGGCCGCCGCGCACAGGTGCAACATCCGCGCCGCGCGCTGTGCCAGCACGTCGCGGGCATGCGCTACCCATCGCACATGGAAGTCCGCCGCAATGCGCGCGGACAGCCCGCGTCCCGGGCGGCCGAAAAGGCGCAGCTCCTGCAGCCATGCTCCAGGGCCCGACTGCAGCTGACCCTGCTGTTGCTGACGCGGAGCGCGCAACGCCTGCCAGGCCGTGAGCAGGTACACGCACAGGTTCCACGCCAGAAGGATGAGGAGCGGCGGCGAGAGCAGGTCCACCCGGTGCGCGTTGGCGATGCGGTCCACGGCCAAGCCCAGCAGCAAGGCCAGCAGCGGCAGGCCGCGTGCCAGCCAGCGCCAGCGCACGGCGGGCTCACGCAGCGCGGCAATGGTGGCGTCGCGGCCACTCGCACGGCTTGCGATGGTGTGCGCGCGGTCCAGCACCACATCGCCAGCACCCAAGGGCTGCAACGCGCCGCGCTGGCGGGCAGCGGCTACGGCGCTGCGCGTGGCGTCGTCCCAGTCGGCCTGGCTGACCAGGGTGCGCCCGCTGTCTGCCTGCTCGATGGCCTGCGCGAGCAGCACGGCACGCAACTGGGGCTCTGTCACGCGCATGAATGCTCCTGTTTTAATAGCTGTTAGCGCTGGCTGGATATGCGCTATAGGCATATTTGACCCATGTCTTAGCCATCATTTGGGCCAGAGCGCCCACAAGCGCAGGTTCTGCTTCAGGCGCCCTGCGATGTCGCCGGCCTCGGGGCCCCAGCCGGTGAAATAGTCAGCGCGCACCGCGCCCAGGATGGCGCTGCCGGTGTCCTGCGCGAGCACCATGCGGCCGAGTTGCACCTGCGGGCCGCTGGAGGCCAGCCACACCGGGGTGCCATAGGGAATGCTCTGGCGGTCCACGGCGATGGAGCGGCCGGGCGTGAGCGGCACGCCCTGAGCGCCGCGCGGGCCGAACTCCGCGTCCAGTCCGCTCAGCGGCTCCTCGCGGAAGAAGACGTAGCGCGGGTTGCTCCACAGCAGCTCGCTGGTGCGGTGCGGGTTGGCCGCCAGCCAGGCGCGGATGCCGGGCCAGGTGGCGTCGCGCGTGAGACCCTGGTCCAGCAGCCAGCGGCCCACGCTCTGGTAGGGCTGATCGTTGGTGCCGGCATAGGCCACACGCACCAGCGATACGGTGCCGTCCGGCTCGGCAACGCGCAGCCGCCCCGAGCCCTGGATGTGCAGCACCATCGATTCGACCGGGTCGCGCAGCCACGCAATCGCGCGCCCGGCCAGTGCGGCCTGGGCTTCGGGCAGGGTGTCGATCTGCTGGCGCGTGTACCAGGGCTTGCGGCTGCCCAGCGTGGCGGGCGTGCGGTACACCGGCACGGTGTAGCCGTTGCCGGGCTGGCGGGCCGCGTCGATCAGGGGTTCGTAGTAGGCCGTGAGCAGGCCGTCGGGGTTGCCGTCGTTGGTCTCGATGCGGTAGGGCTGCAGGCGCGCGATGAGCCAGGCACGCTGCTCGTCGCCCGAGGCAATGCTCAGGCGGCGCACGTCGCCGCACAGTGCGGCGAAAGGCGGCGCAGGGCGCTCGCAGCTCTTGATCCAGGCGTTCCAGGCCTCGTGCAGCGCGTCGTCAGAAAAGCCGGGCAGCTCGGCCCAGCGCACCGGAATCCAGCGGCTCTTGGGCTGCGCCAGCGGGGGCGGCAGGGGGCCGTTGTCGCCGGGCCAGATCACCGTGCCGGGGGCCGGGGCGGGTGTGGCAATGACCGCCGGGCGGGAGGGGCTTGGAGGGGTGGGCGGGGTGGAGCAGCCGGTCAGCGTTCCTACAATCAGCGCCGCTGCAACAAGGCCTGGGAGTCTGCGCGGCAGAAGGCATCGAAGCGCAAGGCGTGAGACCGGTTTGTCGCGCGTTGCAGCCGAGGGTCCTTCTGCCGCGCAGACTCCTGGAACGTGTTTGCGATCAGGCGCGCGGCCGCAGGGTGCCCGCCAATTCGTTCTTGGGAGTGTCAAAGTCATGGGGCTGATTTTGCTTGAAGCGCTGCTGGCGCTGGTGCTGCTGGTGGCCATCGTGTGGTGGACCATGTTCTCGGGCCGCAAGGGCGGCGAGCTGCACCCACCCGGTGATCCGGCGCCGGGTACTGACGACCCGCAGCAGGGTGCGCGGGACGGAGACGAAGGCACCCGTCCGCCGCAGTGATGTTGCCGCAGTGAGGTGTGCTCCGCTGCGGTCGGTGTGAGGCTGGTCCTACAGCCTTTGGCCCCGTGGGCCGATGGCGCAGCAGCGGCCTGCGCGCGACCATCGCCCAGGTCTATCACCTGAACACAAGGAGCACACACATGCGCAAACATCTACTCATGGGCGCCACGGCCGCAGTCATCCTCGCCACCGGCTGCGCCAGCATGGACGACACGCAGCGCCGCACCGCCACGGGCGCGGGTGTGGGGGCCCTGGCGGGCGCGGTGATCGGCTCGGCCACGGGCGGCAGCGCCGGCACCGGCGCCGTGGTGGGTGCGGGTGTGGGTGCCCTGGGCACCTACATCTGGTCGCAGAACATGGAACGCCAGAAACGCGAGATGGAACAAGCCACGCGCGGCACGGGCATCGCCGTGTCGCAGACTGCCGACAACCAGTTGATGCTCAACATCCCGAGCGACATCTCGTTCGCCGTCGGCCGCTCGGACATCCAGCCCAACTTTGCGCCCGTACTGGACCAGTTTGCCGCCAGCCTGCGCGCCAACCCCTACGCCGACGTGCGCATCGTGGGCCACACCGACAGCACGGGCAGCGACGCCATCAACGACCCGCTGTCGGTGGACCGCGCCGCCAGCACGCGCAGCTATCTGGCCGCGCGCGGTGTGGACAGCCGCCGCATCGCCATCGACGGCGTGGGCTCGCGCTATCCGATCGCGTCCAACGACACCAATGACGGCCGCTCCCGCAATCGCCGTGTGGAGATCTTTGTAGGCGAACGGCCACGCGGGTAAAGGCTCGCGCAGGGCCCCGGTGTATGAATGGTGGCGAGCCATGCGCGGGATGCCGAGCAAGGGCCGCCCCGCAGCGAAGGCATCGTCCCCCTTCCCGAATCGCGCAGAGATTCGAGAGAAGGGGGAAGGCGCGAAGCGTCTCAGGGGGATCGCCCTAGCTTCCCGTGCGCAGCAGGTTGGCCAGTTCCACCGCCGACTTCACTTGCATCTTGTCGAACACGCGTGAGCGGTGCACTTCCACGGTGCGCACGCTGATGTCGAGCTGGTCGGCGATGAGCTTGTTGGGCAGGCCCTCCACAACCAGGTCCATCACATCGCGCTCGCGGTCGGTCAGCTCGGCCAGCCGCACCTGCACGTCGCTGCGCTCCCGCAGCGCCGCGAGGTGCTGGCCGGACTGGGCCAGTGCCTGCTCGATGCGGTCGACCAGCGCGTTGTCGGAAAACGGCTTCTCGCAAAAATCGAAGGCACCGCGCTTGACCGCATCCACCGCCGTGGGCACGTCGGCATGGCCGGTGAGGAAGATCACGGGCAGGGTGGCCAGGTCCCCGCGCGCGGCCAGCAGGTCGAACAGGGCCAGCCCGCTCATGCCAGGCATGCGCACGTCCAGCAGCAGGCAGCAGGGCTGGCGCTGCGCAGGGCGGGCCTGCAGCATGGCGTCAAAGGCCTCTGCGCTGTCGAACGCCTCGCTGGGCAGCCGACGCGAGCGCAGCAGCCAGGCCAGCGCCTCGCGCACGCTGGCGTCGTCGTCCACGATGTACACAGTGGCGTTGGTGATGGGCTCCATGGTTCAGCTCGGGTTTCGATCGGTTCTCGATGGCAGGGGCGGCCGCGCCGCGCATGGCGCGGCCGGTATAGCCGGTCGTCAGGGGGGCGTGGTGGGCAGGGTGAAGGTGAACACCGTACCACGCGGCACATTCGGCGCGAACCCGAGGTAACCGCCATGCTGCTCGATGACCGTGCGGCACATGCTGAGGCCCAGGCCCATGCCCTCCTGGCGTGTGGTGAAGAAGGGCGTGAACAGCTTCTCCGCCACGTCGGGCGGAATGCCGGTGCCCTGGTCGGTGACGGTGAATTCCAGCCAGCCGCCGTGGGGGCTGGACGCGCCACGCCGCACGCGGATGTCGAGCACGCGCGTGCGGATGGCCGGGTCGTCCATCGCCTGCATGGCATTGCGGGCCAGGTTGAGCAGCACCTGCTCGACCATGGTGCGGTCGCACAGGGCGGGGGGCAGGCCGGGCTCCACCGTGGTGTGCACCCGCACGCCCAGCTTGCGGGCCTGCAGGATCACGAGCGGCAGGATCGCGTCCAGCAGCTGCTGCGCATGCACCGCTTCGCGCGCCTGGTCGCGGCGGCGCACGAAGTCGTGCACGCTCTTGATGACCTTGCCGGCGCGCTCGGCCTGGCGCGCGATCTGCTGCATGGCCATGCGAACGTCCTGCAGCGGCGTCGCGTCGGCGTCACCGGCGGAGCCCGGCGCGGGCGCTGCCGTGTCGAGCAGGTTGATGGAGCCCGTGGCATAGCTGGAGATGGCGGCCAGCGGCTGGTTCAGCTCGTGGCTGAGCAGCGAGGCCATTTCGCCCACAGTGGCAAGCCGGGCCGTGGCCTGCAGGCGCTCCTGCGATGCGCGGGAGAGCTCTTCCACACGGCGCTGCTCGCTGATGTCGAGGAAGGCACTCATCCAGCCAGTGTGCTGCCCCTGTGCGTTGATGAGCGGCGCCTCGATGATCAGCACCGGAAACCGCGTGCCGTCCTTGCGCATGAAGACCGATTCGAAACCTTCGCGCGGTGGCGTGTGATGGCCCGACAGGCGGGTTGCCTGGCGCTGCCGGTACTCGTCCACCAGCTCGGGCGGCCAGTAGGGCGCCGAGACGCTTTGGCCCAGCAGCTCCTGGGCGCTGAAGCCCACCATGGCGCAGAACGCGGGGTTCACGTAGGTGATGCGGCCCTCCAGGTCGCGCGCGCGCAGGCCGGTGACCAGCGAGTCCTCCATCGCCTTGCGAAACGCGAGGGCATCGGCCAGCTCGCGCTCCGCACGCAGGCGGCGGCGGTTGTCGCGCACCAGCACCACCATCACCGTCACCAGTGCGATCGACATGGCGGTGACCAGCGCCGTCAGCACATTGGGGAACACGCTGGGCGCGCTGTGCCACGTGTCCATGCGCAACACCAGCGTGGTGCCGGGCAGGTCCAGCAGGTGCTGCGCGGTGAACATGCGCGAGCCCCGGCGCGCGGCGCCCAGCACGGCAAGGCGGGTGCCGTCCGGCTCGGTGAACGAGGCCTCCTGGCTGCGCGTGAGGCTGGGCGCGACCAGGTTGGTCAGCACGTCCTGCAGCGAATAGGTGGCCACCAGAAAGCCCGTGTGCCGCCCGCCTGCGGTCAGGGGCAGGCACAGCTCCATCATCTCGGAGCCCAGGCCGTCGCCATGGGGCTGGAAGTAACTGCTGGAATAGGCCGGGCTGCTCAGGCGGCGGGCATTGGCGCAGGCGATGGCCGAGTCCGACTGGTGGCTTTCGCGCAGGCGCGCGTCCCAGGCTACGGGGCGGTAGGGCGACTGTGCATGGCTGCGCAGCCGCATGGACGGATCGCGCCACTCCAGCCGCACCAGCTCGCGGCGGTTGCGCAGCAGGTCGTGGGCCTCGACGTCCCAGGCCAGCATGCCCGGATCGCCCGCGTGCAGGGCCTGCAGACTCTGCAGATTGCGCGTGAGCGCCACGCGGATGTCGGACACGGCATCGGCCGTGTCGCGCTCCAGGCGGCTTTGCACCTGGCTGGCCTCATAGCGTCCGGCCAGCCACACCATGGTGGCGAGCATGGACACGACAAGCAGCACCAGGGCCGTCCAGAGCGACCAGCGCCGCCAGGCGCGGCGCCAGCGCTGCAGCAGGGTGGGCCGGGTGGCGGATGTGGTCACAGCACGCGGTGCGTGAGGGCGGGCAGCTGCTGGCGCACGGCCTGCAGCCGCGCCCGGTCGAGTTCGCCCAGCACCACCCCCTCGCCCCGCTCGTGCTGCGCCATCACCTGGCCCCAGGGGTCCACCAGCATGCTGTGGCCCCAGGTCTGGCGGCCGTTCTCGTGCTGGCCGCCCTGCGCGGGCGCGAGTACGTAGGCCAGGTTTTCGATGGCGCGCGCGCGCAGCAGCACCTCCCAGTGGGCCTGGCCGGTGGTGCGGGTGAAGGCGCTGGGCACCAGCATCAGGTCCGCGCCCGCCTGGGCGTGCGCGCGGTACAGCTCGGGAAAGCGCAGGTCGTAGCACACCGACAGGCCCACCTGCCAGCGCTGGCCGTCCCGGGCCTGCAGCGCAAACTGCACGGGCGTGGCGCCCGCTTCGATCACGCGGTTCTCGAAATACTGCTCACGCCCGTTGTCGAAGTGGAACAGGTGGATCTTGTCGTAACGCGCCACGCACTGGCCCGTGGGGTCGAACACCAGCGTGGTGTTGCGCACGCGGTCCGCCGCCACAGTCTGAAGCGGCAGGGTGCCGCCCGCGATCCAGATCTGCAGCGCGCGCGCCGTGTCGGCCAGAAAGCGCTGGATCACGCCCTCGCCGTGGGCCTCGCGCAGCGCCAGCTTGTCGGTCTCCTTGTAGCCCATGCTGCAAAAGTATTCGGGCAGCACGGCCAGCTCGGCCCCCTGGTGGGCGGCCTGCTCCAGCAGCGCGCGGGCCGCAAGCAGGTTGGCCTCCAGATGCGGCCCTGAAACCATCTGGATCGCGGCGACTTTCATGGGGGTTCTCCGGGTTTGGAAGGATTGGCGGCGGCCTGGCTGGGGGCAGAAGCCGCAGCGGCAGCGTCGCGGGCGCGGCGTGGCACGCGCACGATGCGCGGGTCTGTCCAGGTGCCTTCGATGCGGAACTCCTGGGTGGCGGCCTCGATGAGCGGGCCGCGCAGGAACACCTGCGCCAGGAAGCTGCCCAGGCCGATCACGGGGTTGATGGCCGTGGCGACCAGCGAGGCCGTCATGGCATTGATCTCAGGCACTACCACGACGCGCAGGTCCTGGGTTTCGCGGTCGATGCTGGCGCTGCCCTCCATCAGCACGGCGGCGTTCACGCCCTTCATCTGCAGGTTGTTGGTGGTGGCCACGCCCTGCTCGATGCGAACGTCGCCGCGCACGAAGTCGAACGCGAAGCCCTCGCTGAACACGTCGCGGAAGTCGAGCGTGAGGCGGCGCGGCAGAGACTGCAGGCTGAGCACGCCCAGCAGCTTGGCCAGGCCCGGGTCGGCCTTGAGGAACTGGCCTGACTCGACGTTCAGGTGGATCTGCCCGGTCATGCTGCGGTAGTCAGGACTGAACGGAGCGCCCAGCCAGGCCACCTGCCCCTCCATGCGCCCCTTGCCGCGCCGCACCACGTCGGCCATGCCCATGCGCGCCAGCAGCTCGCCCGAGTCCCGGATGTCGAGCCTGAAGTTGAGCACCGTGCGCCGATCCGGCGCGCGCGCGGCTGCGCCAACGCCCGCGGCATTGAGCACCGCCCAGTTGCCGCTGGCGATGAACTGCGCCTCGGGCGACAGGATGTTGAACTTGGACAGGCGCCATTCGCGCTGCGCGCCGTCGTCGCCGCGGTTCTGCGCCTCGATCTCCACGCGGCCCAGGCGTTTGCCGCGCAGCTCGAAATCGTCCACCACGATGTCGAGCGCGGGCAGGCTGCCGGGTTGCTCGTTCAGCAGGGACTCCACCTGACTGACCTCGCTTTGCGGCAGGCTCGCGCGCGCCAGCCGCGCGAAAAGGCGGCCGCTGGCGTTGCCGGGCGAGCCCGGCTGGCGGTACTCCAGATACCCGTTGAGTTCCGTCGCGTCCAGGTTGGCGCGCCAGATGGTGCCTTCGCGGAACGCGCCGGCCACCACGTTGTGCAGCGTGCGGCCCTGCAAGGTCAGCTCGCGCGCGCGCAGCGCCAGCGTGGTGGGCAGATAGTCCTGTGCCACGCTTGCGGCCGTCGCGTCGGTGCCGCTGGCGGCGCTGCCGGCGGGCGCTGCTCCACTGGCCTGGCGCAGCACCTCTTCCCAGGCATCCACGTCCACCTTGCCCTGCTGGATGTTGGCGGCCACGCCCTGCGCGGGCAGCGGGGCCGATTCACCGCCGGTCAGCCCCAGGCCGATGGCTCCCCGGATCACGCGCGGCGGGCCACCGCCGAGGTCGCGCACATACGTGGCTGCACCCAGCGGTCCCAGGTCCAGCGTGAGCTGGTCGCGCAGTGCAGGCGGCGCGGCGGCGCTGCTGCTGCCGTTGGGGGCCAGGCCCGTGAGGGATTCACGCAGGACCTGGTTCTCGAACCGCAGTGGCAGCGCGCTGTCGGCGCTTTTGCCGAGCGGGGCGGGCAGGTTCAGTGCCAGGCCTTGCAGGTTGGTGGAGACCTGCACCTCAGGCACGCCGCGGCGAAACGCCAGGGACACGGTGTACGGCGTGCTGCCCGACGCGCGGCGTGCCAGTTGCGCCACCATGCCCAGCTGCGGGGTTTGCTGCAGTCCTTCGGCGGTGGCGGTGCCCTGTGCGCGCACCTGCACGGCCGACTCGGTGGCCGGTGCGTTGGGCGCCAGCGCGCGCATGCCGCCCTCCAGCCTTACGCTGCCGCCCAGGGCCTGGGCTTGCACATTGTTCAGGGCAAACCCCGTTTCGCTGAATTGGACCACGCCGCGCACGCGGCCGAGCGCGGGCGTGTCGGGCGTGATGCGCAGGTCGTTGCCCGCCAGCGTCACGCTGCCCTGCACGCGCGAGCGCTGGATGTCGCTGATCGGAAGGGTCAGGCGCAGCTGGAAGTCGGCGTTGCCGCTGCCGCTGGCCTGGTCCAGCGCATGCCCCGTCATGCCGGACAGCGGCGAGGCCGCCATGAGGCCCAGCAGCTCGGCAAGGGGTCCGCGCGCGTCGGCGTTCACGCTGACCACCGTGTGCGCCAGGTCGGGGATGCGCGCCTCGACCTTGGACAGGCGCAGGCCCTGCCGCCCGGCAAAGGTGCCGCTGGCGCCGCGCACCTGCATGGAAGAGCGGTCGAAAATCAGTTCGCCGCCCAGCTCGGTGAGCGCCGGCCACGGCAGGGCGTTGGCGGGCTGCAGGGCGGGTGGCACATAGGCGTAGGTCACCCCCTTGACCTGTGCGGCAATGCGGAATTCGCCCTGCTTGGGATCATCGAAGGGCAGGTGGTGCAGGTCGCCCTTCACGCGGAACTGCACATTGCTGGCGGTGCCGGCCACCACCGCATCGCGCACATAGTGGCGGGATTCCGGCGGAATGGTCAGCGGCAAGTAGCGGTGCACGCGTGTGCCATCTGCCCGGTTCAGCGTGCCGGTGAGGTCCAGCACCCCCGGAAAGCGCGAGCGGTGCGCCACCTTGCCCGCGTCGCTGGTGTGCCAGGTGGCGCGCGCCTCGCCCTGCGCGTCGGCGTTGGCAAACTGCACGTCGTTGGCCTGAACGGCTATGCGGTCGCCCTCCAGCTGCCAGCGCACATCGGCGCTCAGGCGGTCCAGCGGCAGCACTGGGTCTTCGAACACGCCCGGCAGCACCAGGGCGCCCGATGCCATCGTGAGCGCCGCCTTGCCTCCGGCCTGGTTCATGTCCAGGTCCACGGTGGCTCCGCGCAGTCCGAGGTGCGTGGGGGCGGTGGCCCGGTCCGGGTGTCCCGCCAGTGCCAGGCCTCGTATGCGGCCGCGCACCTGGTACTGCTGCAGCGCGTCGAGCGGCCCCTTCCACGTGGCGTGGATCTCGTCCACCACGCCGCGCGGGGCGTAGGTGCGAACCGCCTGGTGGGCCGTGGGGCCCAGCGGCAGACGGCTGGCGATTTCTGCCAGGGCTGCGAGGTCCAGCCGGTCGGCACGCAGCTCACCCTGTTCGGGCAACTTGCCCGTGGCCGACGTGTGCACCAGCCGCAGGTTGCCACCGGGCCAGGTGATCCCGTCGTCGGTCTGGAATTGCAGCCCCTGGGTGGAGAACTCGAAGCCGCCGTTCAGCTGCCGCCCGCCCAGCCGCCCCTGGATGGAGGGCAGCGCGAGCGGCTGCAGGTCGGGTGCCAGCGTGGTGTTCACATCGGCCAGCGCCAGGTCGGCCGTGCCCCCCACGATCTGCCCGCGCTGAACGTCGGCCCAGGCGCGCAGGGCGCCCCGGCCCTGGCTCACTTCGATGCCCACATCGGCATGGTGGCGCAGCTGCGAGACATCCACGCGGGCAAAGTGGGCAAAGACCTGACCGCTCCAGTGCCGCCAGTCGCCGTCGCGCGCACGCAGCAGCGGGGCGCGGAACTGGCCCACCACCGTGAACCGGTCGCCCCAGGCTTCAGGGGGCGTCGCGTCCAGGCGCAGGTGGTGGTGCCAGTTGCCGTTGCGCAGCAGCAGGTCCACGTCGCCCAGGGCAAGTTCGGGGGCGCGGCGCAGCTCGTCCGTCCAGCGCACCGTGCCGCCCTTGATGAAGACCTCGCCCTGGGTGAACAGCCAGTCTGCGGCGGCGTTGTCGTTGCCCCGGCTTTCGTCGAATGCCAGGCCCGCCACCCGGATGCGCCCATCGGCGGTGCGCCGCACATCCAGCTCGGGGCGTTCGATGTACAGCTGCTCGAACCCGGCGTTGAGCAGCGAGCGCGGCGACAGCGCCACCACCACGCGCGGCAGGCGCAGTGCGGATCGCCCTTGCGCGTCCAGCAGCGCTACGTCGAACAGCTCGATGGAGGGGATCAGGCCCTCGGTGTGCGCCGCGATGTCGCCGATCGTGACGGGAACCCCCAGAGCCCGTGCGGCATGCGCCTCGATCTGCGGGCGGAAATCACCGATTCGCGGCACAATCCAGCCGTGAAGAGCCCCCCAGGCGATGGTCAGCAGCAGCCAGAAGGCCAGCAGCAAACCCAGTGACCACCGCGCAAGACCTGCCACAAATTTCAGCAGGCGTGTGGGGTGTGTGGTGGGATCGAACATGGTGGGATTGAATGTGGCAGGAATTATGACCCGCAGGCCTGGCGCGGGTTCACTACAGACCGGTGTCCTTATGTGTGTTGCGCCCGAGTGCCGCCATGTCCTCACCGCGCTCTGACACCCCCTGCAATCCCCAGGCGTCCTTCGCGCCGGGCGCCGTGCATTCGCGCTTCTATCAGCGCCTGCGGCGGCGCTATGACAGCGACCTGGCCCTGCTGCCTGCAGGCGTTCCACGCTGGCCGACGATGGAGCAGGCCTACGACGCGCTGCGATCGCGTGGCTGTGACACCGGCACGGCACTGCGGGTGCTGCGGCAGCTGGTCATGGAGCGCCTGATCCAGCTCGATTGCGAAGCCGGGGCATCGCTGTCCGACATCACCACCGCCGTCACCGAGCTGGCCGAGCTTGCGCTCGACAAGGCCTGCCACCAGGCGCGGCGCGAGCTGGACGAGCGCCATGGCGCGCCCTGCGGGCCCGATGGCCGGCCCGTGCAGCTGTGGATCATCGGCATGGGCAAGCTCGGCGCCCGCGAGCTCAATGTCTCCAGCGACATCGACCTGATCTACGTCTACGAGCACGACGGCGAGACTGCGGGCACGGCCGACGGGCGGGGCCGCATCTCCCACCACGAATATTTCGCGCGCGCCGTCAAGGCCATCTACAGCCTGGTGGGAGACACCACCGAACATGGCTTCGTGTTCCGCGTGGACCTGGCCCTGAGGCCCAACGGCAATTCGGGGCCGCCCGCCGTGTCGCTCGCGGCACTGGAGGAATACCTGCAGGTCCAAGGGCGCGAATGGGAGCGGTTTGCCTGGCTCAAGAGCCGCGTCGTGGCGCCGCGCGACTGCGTGGCCGGCGCCGAGGTGCAGGCCTTGCGTGGCGTGGTCCTGCCCTTCGTTTTTCGCCGCTACCTGGACTACAGCGTGTTCGATGCGCTGCGGGTGCTGCACCGCCAGATCCGCGACCATGCCGCCAAGCGCAGCGCGGGCCACCCCGAGCGCGCCAACGACGTCAAGCTCTCGCGCGGCGGCATCCGCGAGATCGAATTCACGGTGCAGCTGCTGCAGGTGGTGCGTGGCGGGCAGTTCCCCGAGCTGCGCCGCCGCCCCACGCTCGACGCGCTGCCGCGCCTGGCGCAGGCCGGACTCATGCCCCGCGAAACGGCCGATGCGCTGGCGCTCGCCTATGTCTTCCTGCGCCGCGTGGAGCACCGCATCCAGTACCTGGACGACCAGCAGACCCATGTTCTGCCCACGCGCGACGACGACCTAGCCTGGATCGCCCACACCCTCGGGTACGACAACTGCTGCACGTTCCTGCACGAGCTGGACGCGCACCGCGAACTGGTGGCGCAGGAGTTCGACACCCTGCTCGGCGGCCCGGGCAAGAAGCAGTGCAACGGCGGTGGCTGCGGCGGCCCCCGTGCGGCCGCGCCCCCGCCGCCCGAGCTGGACAGCCTGCTGGAGCAGCTGCCCCCCGGTTTCCGCGAGCGCGTGGCCGAATGGCGCAACCATCCGCGCGTGGCGGGCCTGCGGGACGAGGCCCGGGCGCGGCTGTTTCGCCTGGTGCAGCGCACCTCCCAGTGGCTCAACGAGGGCCGCGTGACCGACGAAGCCGCGCTGCGCCTGACCAACTGGCTGGAGCCCCTGCTGCGCCGCGAAAGCTACCTCGCCCTGCTGCTGGAGCGCCCCTCGGTGCACGAGCAGCTGCTGCACCTGCTGGGCGCGGCCAAGTGGCCCGCCCGCTACCTGCTGCAGCACCCCGGCGTGATCGATGAGCTGGTGGGCGACGCGCTGCTGGCCGAGCGTTTTGCGGAGGCTGACTTCGAGCGGGAGCTGGCCTTGCGCCTGGCGTCGCTGCAGTCCACCGGCGAAGACGATGACGAGACCCTGCTCAACCTGCTGCGCCGCGCCCAGCACGCCGAGACCTTCCGCACGCTGGCGCGGGATGTGGAGCGCCGCATCACGGTGGAACAGGTGGCGGACGACCTGAGCGCCCTGGCCGACAGTGTGCTGCGCGTCACCAGCCAGTGGTGCTGGAGCCGCCTCAAGAACCGCCACCGCGAGGAGCCGCAATTCGCCATCATTGGCTACGGAAAGCTCGGGGGCAAGGAGCTGGGCTACGGCAGCGACCTGGACATCGTCTTCGTGTTCGACGACGACGACGACCGAGCGCCCGAGGTCTATGCCGCCTTTGTGCGCAAGCTCATCAACTGGCTCACGGTGAAGACCGGCGAGGGCGACCTGTACGAGATCGACACCGCGCTGCGGCCCAATGGCAACTCAGGGCTGCTCGTGACCCGCTTCGAGGCCTATGCCAACTACCAGGAGCGCCGGGGCAGCAACACGGCCTGGACCTGGGAACACCAGGCCATGACGCGGGCGCGTTTCGTGATGGGCAGCGCCGCCCTGCAGGCGCGCTTCGACGCGGTGCGCGAGGCGGTCATCACCTCGCCGCGCGACCCCGCTGCGCTCAAGGACGAAATCACCGCCATGCGCGAGCGCGTGCGCAGCGCGCACCCCGTGCGATCGGGCCAGTTCGACGTCAAGCACAGCCCCGGCGGCATGGTGGATGTGGAGTTCGTCGTGCAATACCTGGTGCTCGCGTGTTCGGCCGAGCACCCCGGGCTGCGCGAAAACCGGGGCAACATCACGCTGCTCAAGCGCGCCGAGCAGGCCGGCCTGTTGCCGCCGGGCGTGGGGCAGGCTGCGGCCGATGCCTACCGCGAGCTCAGAAGGGTGCAGCACCGCGCCCGGCTGGACGAAGCGCCCACGCACGTCACGCCGCCCGCCCTGCAGGCCGAGCGCGAGGCGGTGCTTGCGCTGTGGAGCGCCGTGTTCGGGAGCGTCCCCCGCGCCTGACGCCGGGTGCGGCCGTGGATGGGCGGTGGGTGCCGTGGCTCCCCGGGAATGTTCCGAAATTGAAAAATTTTGTTAATTCAAACAAACGTTTGAATTGAGGTGGTGTAATGCGGGCCCATGACTGTCCCTGTCGGCGCTGCCCCCTCCAACACCGCCCCCGGTTCGCCGCACCCCGCGCCCCGGCGCGCCGCCCGCAGCGATGGCGAAGACACCCGCGCGCGGCTCTTGCTGGTCGCCCTGCAACTGTTCTCCGAGCGCGGGTTTGCCCAGACCTCCGTGCGTGCCATTGCCGAAGCCGCTGGCACCAATGTGGCGGCCATTGCCTACCACTTCGGCGACAAGGCGGGGCTCTACACCGCCACGTTCTATGAGCCGTTCGGCAGCGGCAGCGAGCTGATTCCCGTTTTCTCTGACCCCGCGCTGGATCTTCCCCAGGCGCTGCACTGCTACTTCGCGGGGTTTCTGGAGCCGCTCAAGCACGAAGGCCTGGTGACGCAGTCGCTGCGCCTGCATGTGCGCGAGCTGCTCGACCCCACCCACGTGTGGCCCGACCTCATCGAGCGCGAGTGCCGCGCCCCGCACCTGGCGCTGCTCCAGGTGCTGGGCCGTCACATGGGCGTGACCGAGGTGGACGACGATCTGCACCAGCTTGCGTTCTCGCTGGCTGGGCTGGTGATGCAGCTGTGGACGCAGCGCGACCCGCTGCTGGCCGTGGCGCCGCACCTGGCGGGCTCGGGGGCGGTGGACCTGTGGGTGCAGCGCCTCACGGGTTTCGCACTGAGCATGGTGGAGGGCGAGAAAGAGCGCCGCCAGAAAGGCACCGAGCGGGAAGGCGCGGGGCCTGCGCAGGTGCGCGGCACCGCCCGTTCAAACAAGGAAAACAAGGCATGACGTTGAGCAAGCGATGGAGCCACCGATTCCTGCTGGCGGCCTGTGTGCCGCTGGCGCTGGGGGGCTGCGCCACCACGGCACCTCCGCCCCGGGTGGCGGCGCCCGCCCCCGACGCCTGGCAGGCCCCGCTGCCGCACCAGGGCACGCTGCAGGGGCTGAGCCGCTGGTGGGCGCAGATGGACGACCCGCTGCTGGTGGAGTTGATCGAGGCCGCGCAGGCCGTGAGCCCCGGCGTTGCCCAGGCCCTCTCGCGCATCGAGCAGGCGCGCGCCAGCCAGGCCACGGCGCGCGCGGCACGGCTGCCCGCGCTCGACGCACAGGCCAGCGCCAGTCGGGGCTTCAACGAGCAGGTGGGCGGCATTGCCACCACGGCCCAGGCCGGGTTGCAGGCCAGTTGGGAGATCGACCTGTTTGGCGGCAACGCCGCCGCGCAATCTGCCGCCGGCGAGCGCGTGGCCGGTGCCCAGGCGCTGTGGCACGAGGCCCGCGTGAGCGTGGCGGCCGAGGTGGCGCAGCAGGCCAGCAGCCTGCGCACCTGCCTCGCGCAGCTGCGCGTGGCCGAACGCGATGCGCAGTCGCGCGGCGAGACGTCCCGCCTGTCCCAGCTCAGCGAGCGCGCGGGCTTCACGGCACCGGCCACGGCGGCCCTCGCGCGGGCCAGCGCCGCCGAAGCCCAGGCGCGCGTGTCGCAACAGCGCATGCAGTGCGATGTGGAGACCAAGGCGCTGGTGGCACTGACCGGCTGGGACGAGCCCGCGCTGCGCACTCGCCTGGCGGCGTCGCCCGCCCGCCCCGCGCCGGATGCGCTGTTCGCCATCGCCGCGCTGCCCGCCCAGGTGCTGGCCCAGCGGCCCGATGTGTACAGCGCCGAGCGCGAAGTGGCTGCCGCGAGCGCCGATGTCGGCAGCGCCCAGGCGCAGCGCTACCCGCGCCTGGCCCTCAGCGGCTCGGTGGGCGCTGCCTGGGTGCGCACCGGCGGCGCCACCACCGACCTCAACACCTGGACGCTGGGGCCGCTCGCGCTGAGCGTGCCGCTGTTTGACGGCGGGCGCCGCGCGGCGCAGGTGGACGCGGCCCAGGCCCGCTACGACGAGGCCGTGGCGCTGTACCGTGCCCGCGTGCGCCAGGCTGTCAGCGAGGTCGAACAGGCCCTGGTGCGGCTGCAGAGCACGGCCGAGCGCAGTGCCAGCGCCCAAACTGCGGCGGCGGGCTACCGCGCATCGTTTGATGCCACCGAAGCGCGCTGGCGCGGCGGGCTGGCCAGCCTGGTGGAGCTGGAGGACGCGCGCCGCACGGCGCTGGCGGCGGAGAACGCGTTGATCGCACTCCAGCACGAGCGGCAGGCAGCCTGGGTGGCGCTGTACCGCGCCGCCGGAGGCGGGTGGAGGCTGTGAAACACCCCCTGAGGCGCTCCGCGCCTTCCCCCTCTCCCGACTCGCTGTGCGAGTCGGGTGGGGGACGCCCCCAGTGCACGCAAGCGAAGCGCCGCATACGCGGCGCGGCGGCCCTTGCACGGGGGCGCTGGCCTGGGCCGTGCCCGTTGTATCCGCCGCAGGCGGTGCGTAGTGCTATGGAAAGCTGATATGAATTCTTCGGGACGAAAGCAAATGCAAAATTTCTCTTCCTTCAAGTTCTCGCCCACCGCCTTCGCCGTGATCGCTGCCTGCGTGCTGGCCACGGGCGGCGCCCTGGTGTTTTCGGGCGCATCGCGCGCGGCGGATGAGCCCAAGGCCGACCAGCCGCGCCCGGCGCTCACGGTGACCACCGCCCAGCCGCAGCGCACGTCCGTGCCCCTGCGCCTGTCGGCCAACGGCAATGTGGCCGCCTGGCAGGAGGCCAGCATCGGCGCCGAGAGCAACGGCTTGCGCCTGACCGACGTGCGGGTGAACGTGGGCGATGTGGTCAAGGCCGGCCAGGTGCTGGCCACGTTTGCGGCCGACACCGTGCAGGCCGACGTGGCCCAGGCGCGCGCCAGCCTGCTCGAAGCCCAGGCCAACGCCGCCGAAGCGGCGGCCAATGCCGAGCGTGCGCGCTCGCTGCAGGCCACGGGCGCCTTGAGCCAGCAGCAGATCCAGCAGTACACCACCGCCGAGAAAACCGCCCAGGCCCGTGTGCAGGCCATGCAGGCCACGCTCAGCGCGCAGCAGCTGCGCCTGCGGCACACCCAGGTGGTGGCGCCCGACAGCGGCGTGATCTCGGCGCGCACCGCCACCGTGGGCGCGGTCGTGGGTGCGGGCACCGAGCTGTTCCGCATGGTGCGCAAGGGCCGCCTGGAATGGCGTGCCGAAGTCACCAGCACCGAGCTGGGCCGCATCCAGCCGGGGACCCGGGTGCAGGTGGTGGCCGCCAGCGGCGCCACGGCCGACGGCACGGTGCGCATGGTGGCGCCCACGGTGGACCCGCAGACCCGCAACGCCCTGGTGTATGTGGACCTGCCGCCGATGGCGACGGCACCGCAGCAGGCCCGCGCCGGTGCGCCCGGTGCTGCCGGTGCGGGCGCCGTGCTGCCCGGCATGTTTGCGCGGGGCGATTTTGCGCTGGGCCAGAGCGATGCCCTCACCGTGCCGCAGGAGGCGCTGGTCGTGCGCGACGGCTTTTCGTACGTGTTCGTGGTGGGCGCCGAGCAGCGCGTGCAGATGCGCAAGGTGCAGACCGGCCGCCGCGTGGCCGACCGGGTGGAGATCGTGCAGGGGCTGAACGCGCAGGAGGCCGTGGCCGTGCGCGGTGCGGGCTTCCTGAACGATGGCGACCTGGTGCGCGTGGTCAGCGGCACGCCCCCGGCCGCCGGTGCGAGCACGTCCCGCGCGCAAGAATATGAGCAAAAAATGACTCTAGCGCTTTCTGGTAAAGCGCTGGCAGCTATGAATTGAGGAGCGTTCTTCATGAATGTGTCCACCTGGTCGATCAAGAACCCCATACCGGCGTTGATGCTGTTTGTGCTGCTGACCTTCGGCGGCCTGCTGTCCTTCAACGCCATGAAGGTGCAGAACTTTCCCGACATCGAGCTGCCCACGATCACCGTCACGGTGGCCCTGCCCGGCGCCTCCCCCGCGCAGCTCGAGAACGATGTGGCGCGCAAGATCGAGAACAGCGTTGCCACGCTGCAGGGCCTCAAGCACATCTACACCAAGGTGCAGGACGGTGGCGCCACCATCACCGCCGAGTTCCGCCTGGAAAAGCCCACGCAGGAAGCGCTGGACGATGTGCGCTCAGCCGTGGCCCGGGTGCGCGGCGATCTGCCCGGCGACGTGCGCGACCCCATCGTCACCAAGATGGACCTGGCCGCGCAGCCCATGCTGGCATTCACCATTGCCTCCAGCCGCATGGACGACGAGGCGCTGTCCTGGTTTGTCGACGACAGCGTGGCCAAGAAGCTGCTGTCCGTGCGCGGCGTGGGCGCCGTCACGCGGGTGGGCGGTGTCGACCGCCAGGTGCATGTGGCGCTCGACCCCATCAAGCTGCAGGCGCTGAACGCCACGGCGGCCGACGTGTCGCGCCAGCTGCGCCTGGTGCAGACCGAGAGCGCCGGGGGGCGCACCGACCTGGGCGGCAGCGAGCAGCCCGTGCGCACGCTGGCCACCGTGCAGTCCGCGCAGGAACTGGCCGGCCTCACGCTCGCCCTCTCGGACGGGCGCCATATCCGCCTGGACCAGGTGGCCACCGTGAGCGACACCTTTGCCGAGCCCCGCGCCATGGCGCTGCTCAACGGCAAGCCCGTGGTGGGCTTCGAGGTGGCGCGCAGCAAGGGCGCCAGCGAGGTGGAGGCGGGCGAGGCCGTGCAGGCCGCGCTCAAGGAGCTGCGCGAGCAGCACCCCGACCTCGAGATCACCGAGGCCTTCAACTTCGTGCAGCCCGTGCAGGAGGAATACGACGGCTCCATGCACCTGCTGTACGAAGGCGCACTGCTGGCCGTGCTGGTGGTATGGCTCTTTCTGCGCGACTGGCGCGCCACCTTCGTGTCGGCCGTGGCACTGCCGCTGTCCATCATCCCGGCCTTCATCGGCATGCAGCTGCTGGGCTTCTCCATCAACGTGATCACCTTGCTGGCCATGTCGCTGGTGGTGGGCATTCTGGTGGACGACGCCATCGTGGAGGTGGAGAACATCGTGCGCCACCTGCGCATGGGCAAGACGCCCTACCAGGCCGCGATGGAGGCCGCCGACGAGATCGGGCTGGCCGTGGTGGCCACCACGTTCACGCTGATCGCCGTGTTCCTGCCCACGGCCTTCATGAGCGGCATCGCGGGCAAGTTCTTCAAGCAGTTCGGCTGGACGGCCTCGCTCGCGGTGTTTGCGAGCCTGGTGGTGGCGCGCGTGCTCACGCCCATGATGGCGGCCTACATCCTCAAGCCCATCGTGGGCGAGCACAAGGACCCGCGCTGGATGACGACCTACCTGCGCTGGGCGGCCTGGTGCATCAAGCACCGCTGGATCACGTTCATTGCCACGGCCGCGTTCTTCTTCGGCTCTCTCGCGCTGATCCCGCTGTTGCCCACGGGCTTCATCCCGCCGGACGACAACTCGCAGACCCAGGTGTACCTGGAGCTGCCGCCGGGCGCCACGCTGGCCCAGACCCGCGCTGCGGCCGAGGACGCGCGCCAGCGCATCGCGCGCGTGGACCATGTGCAGAGCGTGTACACCACCATCGGCGGCGGCACGGCGGGCGGCGACCCGTTCATGGGCAGCTCCAACGCCGAAACGCGCAAGGCCACGCTCACCATCCTGCTCGCTACGCGCGGCGAGCGCCCGCGCAAGCAGGGCATCGAGAACCAGATCCGCACCGCGCTGGAGACCCTGCCGGGCGTGCGCAGCAAGGTGGGACTGGGCGGGTCGGGCGAGAAGTATGTGCTGGTGCTGACCGGCGACGACCCCAAGGCGCTCTCCAGCGCCGCGCGGGCCGTGGAAAAAGACCTGCGCTCCATTCCCGGGCTGGGCAGCGTGTCGTCCACCGCCAGCCTGGTGCGCTCCGAGATCGCGGTGCGCCCCGACTTTGCGCGTGCCGCCGACCTGGGCGTCACCAGCAGCGCCATCGCCGAGACCCTGCGCATCGCCACCGTGGGCGACTACGACGTGTCGCTGCCCAAGCTCAACCTGGCCTCGCGCCAGGTGCCCATCGTGGTCAAGCTGCAGGACGACGCGCGGCGCGACCTCTCGCTGCTGGAGCGCCTGCCCGTGCCGGGCAGCAAGGGCCCGGTGCTGCTGGGGCAGGTGGCCTCGCTGGAGTTCAGCGGCGGCCCTGCGGTGGTCGACCGCTACGACCGCGCCCGCAACGTGAATTTCGAGATCGAGCTGTCGGGCCTGCCGCTGGGCGAGGTGACCAAGGCCGTGGACGCGCTGCCCTCCATCCGCAACCTGCCGCCCGGCGTGCGCCAGGTGACGATCGGCGACGCGGAAATGATGGGCGAGCTGTTCGCCAGCTTCGGCCTGGCCATGCTCACCGGCGTGCTGTGCATCTACATCGTGCTGGTGCTGCTGTTCAAGGACTTCCTGCACCCCGTCACCATCCTGGCGGCGCTGCCACTGTCCCTGGGGGGAGCGTTCGTGGGGCTGCTGATTGCGCAGAAGAGCTTCTCCATGCCCTCGCTGATCGGCCTGATCATGCTCATGGGCATTGCCACCAAGAATTCCATCCTGCTGGTCGAGTACGCCATCCTGGCGCGGCGCGAGCACGGCATGACGCGGTTCGACGCGCTGATCGACGCCTGCCACAAGCGCGCGCGACCCATCATCATGACCACGCTGGCCATGGGCGCGGGCATGTTGCCCATTGCCATCGGCTTCGGTGCGGCCGATGCCAGCTTCCGCTCGCCCATGGCGGTTGCGGTGATCGGGGGGCTGATCACCTCCACGCTGCTGAGTCTGCTGGTCATCCCCGCCGTCTTCACCGGGGTGGACGATGTGGGCCTGGGCTTCGGCCGCCTGCTGCGCCGGCTGAGAGGCCGGCCAGCCGAGCCTGCTGGCGGCGCCGCCTCTGCAGGCGCCGCCCCGGCCGTCGTCCCCACGCCGCCCGTGCCCTGAGCGCGGGCGCCCGGCCGGCGCCGTTCCTGCTCCGTTCCTGCGCCTGTGGGGCGCAGGCGTCTGCCAGCCCCGGCGTTCGGGGAATAGCAGGGCAATCCCCTGGGTTGCCCGGCCTTTGCCCCACGGTAGTGCGTTGGATAATGCGGGCTGTCCATGAAGCTCGTTACTCTTAGCATTGATTCCATCCAGCTCGGCCAGCCGCTGCCCTTCGCGCTGCGCGGCTCCGATGGCACGCTGTTGGCCCAGAAGGGTTTTGTGATCCGCACGCGCGAGGAGCTTGAGAGCCTGGTGGCCCGGGGCCGCGCGCTGTGTGTGGACACGGACGAGTCCGGCGGCAGCCACCGCGCCTACCTGGCGCAGCTGCAGCGCATGCTGATCGCGGACACCAACCTGGGCGAGATCGCGGCCATGAAGATGACCGCCGCTGAGCAGGACAGCCGCGCCCGCGCCGACCGGCTGCCGCCGGACTGGCCCGAGCTGCAACTGCGCGCCACGCAGCTGCTTCGCTCGCCCATGGCGGGCGACTTCGGGGCGCGGTTCCAGGCCGTGCACGACGAGCTGACCCGCCATGTCGAGCAAAACCCCGATGCAGCCCTGCTGGCGCTGATCCACCTTTCCTCGCAAGACCCGCGCATGTACAGCGCCACCCACGCCATGCTGGTGAGCTGCGTGTGCATGGTGGTGGCCCGCGAGATGCTGCGCTGGCCCGAAGAGCGGGTGCAGCAGGTGGGGCGTGCGGGTCTGAGCATGAACCTCGCCATGACCGAGCTGCAGGACCAGCTGGCGCTGCAGGCGCCGCCCCTGACCACCACGCAGATCACTGGCGTGCAGGACCACGCCGCGCGGTCCGAGGCCCTGCTGCGCCAACTGGGCGTGACCGATCCCCTCTGGCTGGAGGCCGTGCGCACCCACCACCACCGCATGCCCGGCCCGCTGGCCAAGAAGACCGAGGCCCAGCAGATGGCCCGGCTGGTGCAGCGCGCAGACATCTTTGCCGCCCGCCTGGCGCCGCGGGTCGCCCGCCTGCCGATGCCGGTGACGGCCGCCATGCAGGCTTGCTACTACGACGAAGAGCACCAGGTGGACGAAATGGGTGCGGCCGTGGTCAAGACCCTGGGGGTGTATCCGCCCGGCGCCTTCGTGCGCCTGGCCAGCCAGGAAGTGGGGGTGGTGGTGCGCCGCGGCACCACGGCCACCACGCCGCGCGTGGCGGTGCTCACCAACCGCGACGGCATGCCCACCGGCGAGCCCATTCCCCGAGAAACGGGCATGCCGCCCTGGAAGATCACCGGCGTGGTGGCCTTCAAGGACGTGCGCGTGAAGCTTCCGCTGGAACGTCTCCTGAGCCTCGCCTGAGCGACCCCGCCGGGCGTCCACAGTGCCGCCGCCGGGTCGGTTCGCCATCCCCTTTCCCCGTCACGCCGCCCACTGCGCCCGACCGCGCCCGACCGCGCCCCACCTCGCCTTCCCGGCGGGTCCCGTGCGGCCGCCACTTCTCCCCGTTGCGCACCGCTATTTCCCGCTGCATGCCATGGCGAGATGAGTGCCTGCCTCTTTGTGCTCCCGCGCGTGCAGCGCTCGTGCCCCCTGTCCCGCGCGCTCAACCCAATGTTTACGACAAATACCGATCAGTAAATATTTAAACCCTAGTGGACAAATTGTGATGAAGCGGTTAAATTGAAGCCACTCCCCGACGAGGCTTCCATGAAAACGCTGCTGCTTCATCCACCCCTTCTGGCTTTGCTCGCATTCGCTGCAAGCCTGCCGGCCGTTGCCCAGGCGGCCGATGTGACGGGTGCTGCGCCGGTGCCCGCAAACTGCCCCGCCACCCTGCAGCACAGCTTTCCCCGGCTGCAGGACGAAAAGCCCCAGTCGCTGTGCCAGTACGCGGGCCGGGTGGTGCTGGTGGTCAACACCGCCAGCTTCTGCGGGTTCACCGGCCAGTACAAGGGGCTGGAAGCGCTGTATGCGCGCTACAAGGACAAAGGCCTGGTGGTGCTGGGCTTTCCGTCCAATGACTTCTCGCAGGAGACCGGCAGCAACGCGCAGATCGCCGAGTTTTGCGAAAACACCTTCGGCGTGAAGTTCCCGATGTTTGCCAAGAGCAGCGTGAAGGGCCCCGAGGCCTCGCCGCTCTTTCGCCAGCTGGCGGAGCTGTCGGGCACGGCGCCCCGCTGGAACTTCCACAAGTACCTGCTGGCCCGCGACGGAAGGGTGGTGGACCAGTATTCCAGCCTGACCGCACCCGACCACAAGGGCCTGGTGCGGGCCATCGAACAACAGCTTGCTACCCCGGCGCCAAGGTGACCGCCATGTTTTTTTTGCGATTCCTACAAAAAAACAGCCCTCGGGGCTGGAACTTCGCGCTCGAGGCCCCACTCTATCCCTTGCGCGGCATGATCGCGCCCTTGACAGGTTTTCCGTTGCGAAGCCTTTCGGGCCCCCGGGTTCCGACTGTCCTCCTGGAGCGCTTCTCCTCCCTCCCTCTCTTATTCGTTTCGGGACGCTTCGCAACTTTTTTATTCGGTGACACGGCCAGAGGGGTCCGGTCATGAAAATCGCCATCATCGGTTCCGGCATCTCCGGGCTTGCGGTCGCGCACCAGCTGCGCGGCCAGGCGAACGTCACGCTGTTCGAGGCGGCCGACTATTTCGGTGGACACACGCACACGGTCGACGTGACCCTGCCGGATGCGCAGGGGCGCCGCGTCACCCACGGCGTGGACACGGGCTTCCTGGTGTTCAACGAGCGCACCTACCCCCACCTCATCCACCTGCTGGCCGAGCTGGGCGTTCAGACGGCGAAGTCGGACATGTCGTTTTCGGTGCAGGTGCCGGGCGCCCTGGGCGACGGCGGCACGCTGGAGTGGAGCGGCAGCAGCCTTGGCACCGTGTTCGCGCAGCGCATCAACCTCGCCAACCCGCGGTTCCTCGGCATGCTCCTGGACCTGCTGCGCTTCAACCGGCTGTGCACCCGCATCGCGCGCGACCAGGCCGAGGCCGCGCTGATGCAGCCCCTGGGCGATTTCCTGCGCGAACACCGCTTTGGCGACGCGTTCCGCGACTGGTACTTCCTGCCCATGCTGGGCTGCATCTGGAGCTGCCCCACCGACCAGATGCTGCAGTTTCCCGTGGCCACCATGATCCGGTTCTGCCACAACCACGGTCTCATCCAGGTAAGCAACCGGCCGCAGTGGTGGACGGTGTCCGGCGGGGCGCGCCACTATGTGAACAAGATCCTGGCGGGCATTGCCGACAAGCGCCTGAACACCCCCGTGCGCCGCATCGAGCGCGACGCCGCCGGTGTGCGCGTGGTGACGGCCAGCCACACCGAGCATTTCGACAAGGTGGTGCTGGCCACGCATTCGGACCAGTCGCTGGCGCTGCTGGCGCGGCCCACGCCGCAAGAGCGCGCCGTGCTGGGCGCCATCCGCTACCAGCCCAACCGTGCGGTGCTGCACACCGATGTGTCGGTGCTGCCCCAGCGCCGCGCCGCCTGGGCCGCGTGGAACTACGAGCGCGCCCAGCAACCCGGCCGCGAATCTGCGCGGGTCTGCCTGCATTACCTCATCAACCAGCTGCAGCCCGTGCCCTTTGCGCAGCCCGTGGTGGTGTCGCTGAACCCGGTGCGCGACATCGCACCCGAACACGTCATCGGCAGCTACGAATATGCGCACCCGGTGTTCGACGTCAACGCCATCCAGGCCCAGCAGCAGGTGGGCGCGCTGCAGGGCCAGCAACACACCTGGTTCTGCGGTGCCTGGACGGGCTACGGATTCCATGAAGACGGCCTGAAGTCGGGCCTGGCCGTGGCCGGGCAACTGCGGGCCGTGTTGCCCGTACCCTGGGCGGAGGCTGCGTGAGCGCGTCCCGCACGCCCCTGTCCGCGCCCCTGATCGGCTTCGGCCAGGTGCGCCACACGCGGCTGCGGCCCCGGCACCATGCGTTTGCCTATCCCACCTGCTTTCTCATGCTGCCCATGCGCAGCCTGCGCCACCAGCACGGGCTGCTGGCGGTGAACCGGCGCGGTGCCATCAGCTTTTATGACGTGGACCATGGCGATGGCCGCAGCGCCGCGCAGGGCGGCGCGCTGGCCTGGCTGGACGAACTGCTGCGTGCCGAAGGCATCACCGACGCCGATGGCGAGGCCTGGCTGCACTGCTACCCGCGCGTGTGGGGCTACACCTTCAAGCCCGTGAGCTTCTGGTACTGCCACCGCGCGGACGGGCGCTTGCGCGCCATCGTGGTCGAGGTGAACAACACCTTCGGCGAGCGGCACTGCTACCTGCTCGATGCGCCGCAGTACGGCGTGGAGCAGCAGGCGCGCAAGGTCTTCCATGTGTCGCCGTTTTGCGAGGTGAACGGCGGCTACCGCTTTCGCTTCATGCGCACCAACCCCAGTGTTGGGGCCGGCGCGGCCGACGCCGGCCGCACCGTGGTGCGCATCGACCATGACGACGACAGCGGCCCGCTGATCCAGACCAGCGTGAGCGGCACGCTGCACGCCGTCACCGCCAGCACGCTGCGCCAGGCGCTGTGGGGCTATCCCGCCATGACGCTGGCCATCATTGCCCGCATCCACTGGCACGCGCTGCGGCTGTGGCTCAAGCGCGTGCGGTTTCACCGCAAGCCCGAGGCGCCCGCTGCCGCCGTGACCCGATCTTTTCCATGACGAACGAGAACGCCGCCATGAACTCCACCACCACCACCGCATTCCGCTCCACCGCGCGGGCCCTGCCCGCAGGCACCCCGGCCGCTGCCCGCACCGCCCTGCAGCTGCTGCAGCGCCTGCAGCACGGCCACCTCACCGTGAAGCTGCCCGATGGCACGCTGCAGCACTTCGGCCACGGCGACGGCCCCTCGGCGGCCATCACGCTCAAGAACTGGAACGTGTGCAGCGCGGCACTCAAGTCCGGGGACATCGGCTTTGCCGAAAGCTACATCGCCGGCGACTGGACGACACCCCACCTCACCGACCTGCTCAAGCTCTTCATCGCCAACCGCCAGCAGGTCGAAGGCGTGATCTACGGCACCTGGGCGGGCCGCTTGCTCTACCGCATCAAGCACCTGCTCAACCGCAACACGCGCGCCAACAGCCAGAAGAACATCCACGCCCACTACGACCTGGGCAACGCGTTCTACGAGCTTTGGCTGGACGACACGATGAACTATTCGTCCGCCTGGTTCGAGGGCGATGCCGGCGGCGACATGCGCGCCGCCCAGCACGCCAAGGTGCGCCGCGCCTTGCGCATGGCGGGCGTGCAGCCGGGCCACCGCGTGCTGGAGATCGGCTGCGGCTGGGGCGCGCTGGCCGAAATGGCCACCACCGAGTTCGGCGCCCACCTCACGGGCGTGACGCTCTCCACCGAGCAGCTCGCGTTCGCACAAGAACGCATGGCGCAGCAGGGCGTGGCCGAGCACGCCGACCTGCGACTGCAGGACTACCGTGACATCCAGGATGGCCCGTACGACGCCATCTGCTCCATCGAGATGGTCGAGGCCGTGGGCCGCGAATACTGGCCCACCTATTTCCAGTCGGTGAACCGCCTGCTCAAGCCCGGTGGCAAGGCTTGCATCCAGAGCATCGTCATCGACGACAGCCTGTTCGAGCGCTACATCAACTCCACCGACTTCATCCAGCAATACATCTTCCCCGGCGGCTGCCTGCCCTGCCCGCGCGAGTTCCGCCGCGAGGCTGCGGCGGCGGGCCTGCGTGTGGTGGACGAATTCGCGTTCGGCCAAGACTATGCCGAGACCTTGCGGCGCTGGCGCGAGCGCTTTCTCGCGCAGCGCAAGCAGATCCTGCAGCTGGGGTTTGACGAACGCTTCATGCACATCTGGGAGTTCTACCTCGCGTACTGCGAGGCCGCGTTCGAGATGCGCAACATCGACCTGGTGCAGTACACGCTGGTCAAGGACTGACGCTATGAAAAACATAGCTATAAGCGCTTTACTGGTAAGCGCTGGCGCATGTTTTTATTCAAATTTTGCAGCGGCACAGGCGGTGGGCGCGGCGCAAGCCACGGCGCAGGCCGCAGACGCGGGCGCGGGCGCGCCTGCGGCATCGCCGGGCCTGCGGATGTCCGGTCAGGGCGTGCTGCGCTTTCTGGGCCTGGAGGTGTATCGCGCGCGGCTGTGGGTGTCGCCCGGCTTTGACCCGGCCGACTATGGCGCGCTGCCGCTGGCGCTGGAGCTGACCTACCAGCGCGACTTCAGCGCCCAGGCCATTGCGAAGCGCTCCCTCGAAGAGATGCGGCGCGTGGGCCGTTTCACGCCCGAGCAGGCTGCCCGCTGGCAGCAGGCCCTGCAGGCCGCGCTGCCCGACGTGTCCTCGGGCGACCGTCTGCTGGGCATCCACCAGCCCGGCGTGGGCGCCACCTTCCGCATGGGCGGGCGCGTGGTCGGCGAGGTGGCCGATGCCGAGTTCTCGCGCCTGTTCTTCGGCATCTGGCTCTCGCCCCAGACCTCCGAACCCACCCTGCGCCAGCAGTTGCTGGCCGCCCCCCGCACGGCAGGCACGCCATGACCGCCGCCGCAGCCGCCGCGCCGCCGCAATCACCCCTCAGCGCCCGCCAGGGGCTGGCCTACGGGCTGCTGGGCCTGCCGCTGGCGTTTGTGGCGTTGCCGCTGTATGTGCTGCTGCCCAACCACTACGCGCGCGAGTTCGGCATGCCGCTGGCCACGCTGGGCGCGGTGCTGCTGGGGGCGCGGCTGTTCGATGCCTTCACCGATCCGCTGCTGGGCCGCTGGGCCGACCACCTCTTCGGCCGCTCGGTGCGCGCGGTGCTGGCCGTGGGGGCGGGCTCGGCCCTGGTGCTGGCGCTCGGGTTGGCCAGCCTCTTCTATCCGGCCGTGCAGGGCGCGGGTGCGCTCACCGCCTGGGCCTTCGTTGCGCTGCTCGTCACCTACACCGCCTACAGCCAGCTGGGCATCGCGCACCAGTCCTGGGGGGCGCGCCTGGGCGGCGACGAGCTGCAGCGCGGGCGCATCGTGGCATGGCGCGAAGGCGCTGCGTTGGTGGGCGTGGTGCTGGCGTCGGTGCTGCCCGCGCTGGCGGGCCTGCCGGTGATGCTCGGCGTGTTTGCCGCAGCGCTGCTGCTGGGCTGGGCCTGCTGGACGCGCGCACCCCGCCCCCCGGCAGTGGATGCCGGCATCTATCGCCCGCCGCAGCGCGCCGGCCTCTGGCGGCCCTGGGGCCGTCCGGCCTTCCGCCGCCTGCTGGCGGTGTTCATGCTCAATGGCATTGCGAGCGCCATCCCGGCCACGCTGGTGCTGTTCTTCATCCAGGACCGCCTGCAAGCCCCGCCCGCGCAGGAGCCGATGTTCCTCGCGGCGTATTTCGTCTGTGCGGCCCTGTCCATCCCGCTGTGGCTGCGCGCCGTGGCGCGCTGGGGGCTGGCGCACACCTGGCTGGCCGGCATGCTGCTGGCGGTGGCGGTGTTTGTGTGGGCCGCCTTTCTGGGGGTGGGCGACGCGATGCCCTTCCTGGCGGTGTGCGCCCTCTCGGGCGTGGCGCTGGGCACGGACCTGGCCCTGCCCGGCGCGCTGCTGGCGGGCGTGGTCGCG
Organism: Paracidovorax sp. MALMAid1276; assembly: GCF_049198005.1. Taxonomy (NCBI): domain Bacteria; kingdom Pseudomonadati; phylum Pseudomonadota; class Betaproteobacteria; order Burkholderiales; family Comamonadaceae; genus Paracidovorax; species Paracidovorax sp. MALMAid1276. Next base: position 53,826 of record NZ_JBMIRS010000196.1, read on the forward strand.
GCCGAAGGCGACAGCGGCCGCCACGAAGGCGCGTACTTCGGCTGGTGGAACTTCGCCACCAAGCTCAACCTGGCCCTGGCCGCGGGCCTGGCCCTGCCGCTGCTGGGCGGGTGGGGCTACACGCCCGGCACGCGCAGCGTGCAGGGCTTGCAGGCCCTGGGCTGGGCCTACGCGGTGCTGCCCTGCGCGCTCAAGCTGCTGGCGGCAGGCGCGCTGTGGCGGCTGGTGCTGGCGCCCGCACGGCACGGCCGCGGTGCCTGAACGTTCGTTCAAGGAGGACATCCGATGATGCAAAGACGACTTCTTCTGTGTGCCGCCGTGGCCGGCCCTGTGGCCCTGTCCGGCTGCGCCAGCCAGAATCTTGATGGCTATGCGGGCGAGAAGCCCGCGCTCGACCTCGCGCGCTACTTCAACGGCAAGGTCGACGCCCACGGCATCTTCCAGGACCGCAGCGGCCAGATCGTGAAGCGGTTCACCGTGGTCATGGACTGCCAGTGGAACGGCAACGAGGGCGTGCTCGACGAAGCCTTCACCTATTCCGACGGCAGCACGCAGCGCCGCGTCTGGCGCCTGACGAAACACGCGGACGGCCGTTACACCGGCACCGCCGACGACGTGGTGGGCACGGCCAGCGGCCAGACGCGCGGCAACGCCTTCCGCTGGAACTACACGCTCGCCCTGCCCGTGGACGGCAAGGTCTACCACGTGGATCTGGACGACTGGATGTACCTCATCGACGACCGCGTGATGCTCAACCGCGCCACCATGAGCAAGTTCGGCGTGCGCCTGGGCGAGATCACCCTGTCCTTCACCCGGCGCGCACCATGAAGCTCAACCCCCCCTTGCGCGACTGGCAGGGCCGCCGGGCCTGGCTCATCGGGGCCAGCAGCGGCATCGGGCGTGCCACGGCAACGGCACTGCACGCGCGCGGCGCAGAGGTCATTGTCTCGGCCCGGAGCAGCGATGCGTTGAACGCCTTTGTGGTGCAGCACCCCGGCAGTACGGCGTTGGCCTTTGACACGGCCGAACCCGCCCAGGTGCAGGCCGCCGCCGCACAGGTGCTGGCGGATGGCGCGCCCGATCTGGTGTGCTACTGCGCGGGCTACTACCGTGACATGCGCGCCACCGATTTCGACCTGACCGTGATGCTGCGCCACGAGCAGATCAATTACAACGGCGCACTGCACGTGCTGGCTACCGTGCTGCCGGCCCTGCTGGCCGCCGCGCAGGCCGGGCGGCCGGGCCACGTGAGCCTGATCAGCAGCGTGGCGGGCTTTCGGGGCCTGCCCAAGAGCCTGGCCTACGGGCCCACCAAGGCCGCGCTCATCAACCTGGCCGAGGCGCTGTACCTGGACCTGCACGACCTGGGCCTGGGTGTGAGCGTGATCAACCCCGGCTTTGTGGCCACGCCGCTGACGGCGGGCAACGACTTTGCCATGCCCGCGCTCATCTCGCCCGAAGCGGCGGCCGACGCCATCCTGCAAGGCTGGGCGCGCGGGCAGTTCGACATCCACTTCCCCAAGCGCTTCACGCGCGTGATGAAGCTGCTGCGCGTGCTGCCGTATCGGTGGTACTTTCCGGCAGTCCGCCGATTCACAGGCCTCTGAACCTCCATGCAGCCTCCCCGTGCACCGATCTCCGCCGACGACGCCGTCACCCGCGTGGTGGCGTTTTTCGAGCACCTGTCTCCGGCCGATGTGGCAACCCTGGGCGCGTTCTATGCGCCCGATGCGCGCTTCAAGGACCCGTTCAATGAGGTGCAGGGCGTGCCTGCCATACAGCGCATCTTCGAGCACATGTTCGTGTCGCTGGATCAGCCCCGATTCGTGGTCACCGGCCGCGTGGTGCAGGGCCAGCAGTGTTTTCTGACCTGGGACTTCCTCTTCGCCTTCAAGGGCTTTCACAAGGGCGTGACGCAGACCGTGCGCGGCGCGTCGCACCTGGTGCTGGACGCGCAGGGCCTGGTGACCCTGCACCGCGACTACTGGGACGCGGCCGAAGAGCTGTATGAAAAGCTGCCCGTGGTGGGCGCGCTGATGCGCTGGCTCAAGCAGCGCGCCAACCGCTGATCGCTGGCGGCTGGTGGGTCACGCCAGGGTTTTGATGCGCGAGTGCCCAGGCAGCGGCACCGCACGCTGCAGCACGCCTTCGGCCAGCCACAGCGCGCTGTTCCAGGCGCGCTGCGCCACATACGGCAGCGGCAGCTGCTGGTAGTCGTCGTTGAAGACCTCAAAGCTGTAGTCGCCCTCGTAGCCCATGCCGGCGAGCAGGCGCACCAGCTCGGCCAGCGCCTGGCTGTGCACGCCCTCGCCCGGGAACACGCGAAAGTGCCGGGCGGTCTCGATGCGCTCCTGCACTGTGCGCGTCTCCTGCCACATGAAGTCCGACAGCTGCACGAGGTAGATCTTGGCGGGGTCCACATCGGCGAGCGCCGAGAGGGGTGTGCTGGTGGCGAACTGGTGGTACGAGTCGATGGCCAGGCCGAGGTTGGGGCAGTCGGCCTGCTGCACCGCGGCCCAGGCCTGGTGCACCTCGTTGATGTGCCGCCCCCACGACAGCCCCTCGAACGCCACGCGGATGCCGTGCGGCAGCGCCAGCAGCGCGAGCTTGCGCAGGTCGCGCGCGATGGCGTCGGCATCGGCCGTGGCGTGCGACGAGGTGGAGCTGCAGGCCAGCAGCACGGGGGCGCCCAGGTCGCGCGCCATCAGGATCATCTGCTTGGCGATGTCCACCTTGTAGCCGTGCAGATGGCCCGACAGGCCCTCGAAGTCGCGCAGCACCTGAAAGCCCGTCACGCGCAGGCCGCTGGTGCGCACCGCATGCACGGCCGCCTCGATGCCCTCAGGGTGGCCCACGATGTCGCGCGCGGCCAGCATGATCTGGCCGAAGCCTGCGGCCCGGACGGCGGCCAGCTTGGCCTCCAGCGGGCCGGCCAGGCTGATGGTGTCCATGCCGAAATCGGCGACGTTGCGTTGCATGGTGGTTCGGCGCATGGTGCGGTCTCCAGGCTCAGCGTACGCTGCGCACCAGCTCGAAGCTGGGCGAGGCGGCATCGGCACGCGTGAGGGCGCCGCGCGTTTCGGTGTGCACGCCGGTGGGTGATTCGACAAACTCCACACCGCGCGCCCGCAGCGCCTGCACCGTGGCCAGCACATCGGGCGCGCCAAAGGCCACGCGCTGCAACAGCTCTTCGGGGTCGGCATCCACCGCGTCCACCAGCGGCTCGATCAGCTGCCAGTGCAGCGCGCCGCAGGGGCTGGCCAGGATGCGGCCCTGCGTGAGCACGCCAAACGACTGTTCGGGCGCCAGCTCGGCAAAGCCGAACAGCTCGCTGTAGAAGTGAATCCAGTCGGCCGCGCGCCCCAGCCCGATGTACTGCACGACGCCGAAAAGGTGCAACCCCTGCAGCGCCGGGGGGCGCGGGTCCACGGTGGGGATGGGCACAAAGTCCACGTCGTAGATCGAGAACTCCTTCCAGCGGTCGACAAAGTAGATGCGGCTCGCGCCCACGCCGTGAATGGCGGGGATGTGCAGTTCCATCACCTCGACCTCGGTGTGCACGGCCCAGGCGCCCAGCTCCAGCACACGGCGGTGGGCAGACGCTGCATTGGCCACGCGGAAGGCCACGGCGGTGAGCACCGGGGCTTCGCCGAGCGCCGGTGGGGCGTGCAGGCCTGCGCGCTCGGGGTCGTGGTGCGCGTTCACGATGATGTTCATGCCGCCCTGGCGGTACAGCAGCACTTCGCGCGAGCGGTGGCGTGCCACGGGCTGAAAGCCCATGCGTTCGAGCGCCTGGCCCAGCGCCTGCGGCCTGGCCGTGGCGTATTCAATGAATTCGACGCCCTGCAGGCCCAGGGGGTTGGGCAGCTCGCCCAGGGATTCGCGGGCGGCCATCATCGGGGTGCTCATGGGTTCGGCTCCTTGAGGGATTTCAATGGCACGCCGTCAGGGCGTGGCGACCAGGCGGCGGAAGTGCGCGTCCATGCGGGCGGCGTCGGGCGGCTCGCCGGTGAACAGCTCGAACGCCCCCACCGCCTGCCCCACGGCCATGCCCCCGCCGTCCGACACCCGGCAGCCCGCAGCGCGCGCGGCCTGCACCAGGGCGGTGTCGAGCGGGAAGTACACCACCTCGGACACCCACATCGCAGGCCGCAGCAGCGCCGCGTCCAGCGGCAGGCCGGGCAGCTTGTCCATGCCCGTGGGTGTGGCGTGGATCAGCCCCGTGGCCGTGGCCATGGCCGCGCGGATCTCGGCGGCCTCGGCGCGGGGGCCATACAGAGCGTTCACGTCGGCCGCCAGCTGTGCGGCGCGCCCGGGCTGCGCGTCGACGATGCTCAGATGCTCTGCGCCCAGCCGCAGCACGGCATGCGCAATGGCGGCACCGGCGCCGCCGGCGCCCAGCAGCACCACACGGCGCAGGTCGGCGCCGGGCAGCGCACGCGCAAAGCCCCAGGCCCAGCCTGAGCCGTCGGTGTTGTGCCCCACCAGCTGCCCGTCGCGCAGCACGACGGTGTTCACCGCGCCCATGGCCTGCGCCTCTTCCGACAGGCTGTCCAGGTGCGCGATCACCGCCTGCTTGCAGGGGTAGGTCACGTTGAAGCCTGCATAGCCCATGATGCGGGCCGCCGCCAGCAACGCCGGGAGTTCCTGCACGGAGGAGGCCGAGCGGTCCAGGTCGATGAGCTGGTAATGCAGGCGCATGCCGTGGTGGCGCGCCTCCTCTTCATGCAGGGCCGGCGACAGCGACTTCTGGATGCCGGCGCCGATCAGGCCGACCAAGACCTTGCGAGGGGCTGTAAGGGTCATGGCGTGCACGCAGCCTATTTGCCGCCGCGCAGCTTGGCCAGCGTGGCGTAGACCTCCTGCACGGTCTCCGCACCGACCTTGTCGCTGTGCTTTTCCACCACCGGCTTGACCTTGGCGCGCAGCTTGTCCAGCTCGGCGCTCGAAAACTCGGTGACCTGCATGCCGGCCTTTTTCAGCTCTTCCAGCGCCACATCGGCCTGCGCGCGCGACACGCTGCGCTGGAAGGCGGTGGCCTCGGCCATGGCCTCGGTCACGGCTTTCTGGTCGGCCGGGTTCAGGCTGTCCCAGAACTTCTTGGAGACGATCACGGCCTGCGGGTTGTACATGTGGCGTGTGACCGCGAGGTGCTTTTGCACCTCGGCGAACTTGGACGACAGGATGGTGGAAAACGGGTTCTCCTGCCCGTCCACCGCCTTTTGCTCCATGGCGGTGTACAGCTCGGGGAACGGCATGGGCACGGCGTTGGCGCCCAGGGCGTTGAACATGTCGATGTAGATCGGCGACTGGATCACGCGGATCTTCAGGCCCGCGATGTCTTCGGCTTTGGTGATGGGCTTCTTGCTGTTGGTGAGGTTGCGAAAGCCCAGCTCCCAGTAGCCCAGGCCCACCAGGTTCTTGGCCTGCAGCTTGTCGAGCAGCTTCTTGCCAAACGGGCCGTCGGTCACGGCGTCGGCCTCTTGGGGCGAGGCAAACAGGAAGGGGAAGTCGAAGATGCCGAATTCCTTGGTCTGCGCCGACAGGATGCCGGCATTGAGCACGGTCATCTCCACCGTGCCGCCCTGCAGGGCCGAGACGGTCTGCAGGTCACCGCCCAGCGTGCCGCCAGGAAAGAGCTTGACGGCAATGCGGCCGTTGGTCTTGGCCGACAGCAGGTCGGCAAACTTCTGCGCGCCCTGGGCCTGGGGGTGCTCCTTCTGGTTCTGGAAGGCGAACTTGATGGTGCGCTCCTGGGCGTGGGCCGCAGGCAGCAGCGCGGCGGCCACCAGGGCCGTGGCAAGCAGGGTCTTGAGCAGTTTCATGAAAGTCTCCTGGGTGTTGTCGACGGAAAAAAATGCAGATCGCCGGGGCCGCCTTCAGCCGGCCAGCCAGCGCAGCGGCACGGTGACGATGGAGGGGACGAGCACCAGCAGCAGCAGCACGGCCACCTGCGCGGCCATGAAGGGCAGCACGCCCCGGGCCACCTGGGCCATGGTGATGCGGCCGACGCCAGCCACCACGTTGAGCACGGTGCCCACGGGCGGTGTGAGCAGCCCGATGGCGTTGACCATGATGAACAGCACGCCGAAGTACACAGGGTCAATGCCGGCGGCCTTGACGACGGGCATGAGCACGGGCGTCATGATGAGGATGGTGGGCGTCATGTCCATGGCCGTGCCCACCAGCATCACCAGCCCCATGATGGCCAGCAGCAGCAGCGTCGGGCTGCCCATGAAGGGCTGCAGCAGTTCGACGAGCTTGCCGGGCATGTCGGCCACGGTGATCAGCCAGGCAGAGACCATGGCCGCGGCCACGAGGAACATCACCACCGCGCTGGTGCGCGCGGCGACGCGGAAGATGTCCGCCAGCTGGCGCAGGCTCAGTTCGCGGTACACGAACATGGCCACGCACAGCGCATACACGGCGGCCACCACCGCCGCCTCGGTGGGCGTGAACACGCCCATGCGCAGCCCCACGAGGATGATGGCGGGCAGGCCGAGCGCCCAGACGGATTCCTTGAGGGCGTGCAGCATCTCCTGGCGCGATGCACGGGCGGGCGGGGCCACCTGCTCCTTGCGCACCAGCCACCACCAGGTGCCCGCCAGCGCCACACCCATCAGCAGGCCGGGCACGATGCCGGCCAGGAACAGCTTGCTGATGGACACGTTGCCCGCCACGCCGAAGATCACGAACCCGATGGAGGGCGGAATGACCGGCGCGATGATGCCTGCCGAGGCGATCAGTCCTGCCGAGCGCGCCTTGTCGTGCCCGGCCACCACCATCATCGGCAGCAGCAGCGACGCCAGGGCGGCCGCATCGGCCACGGCGGAGCCCGACACGGCCGCCAGGATCACCGCCGCCATGATGGCCACGTAGCCCAGGCCGCCGGGCACATGGCCCACCACGGCCAGCGCCAGCTTGACGATGCGGCGCGAGAGGCCGCCCACGTTCATGATCTCGCCCGCCAGCATGAAGAAGGGCACGGCCAGCAGCGGAAAGCTGTCGGCGCCGTTGATGACGTTTTGCGCCAGGATCTGCGCGTCGAACAGGTCCAGATGCCACATCAGCGCCACACCGCTGATGAGCAGGGCGAACGCAATGGGAATGCCGATGGCCATGGCCAGCAGCAGGGAGCCGAGGAAGATGGTGATGGTCATGGCAGCGCCGTGGAAGATCGGGGTCAGAAGTGCTCGGTGCCGGGCGGCAGCGCGGCGCTGTCGCTGCCGTGGAGCGGGTCGGGGTGGCCGGGCGTGCCGTGCCGCAGCGTGTGCAGCAGATCGCGCAGCAGGATGGCGATGGCGGATGCGCCCATGAGCACGCCGCTGGCGTAGAAGATGCCCACCGAGGCGCCGGTCACGGGGGCCTCGGTCTCCCAGTTGATGACCATTTGTGCCCAGCTGCCGCGCAGCAGCAGCCACGATACATAGATCATCGCGGCCTGGCCCGCCAGCAGGCAGGCCTTGCGCGCGCCGGCAGGCAGCCTTGCGACCAGCACATCCGTGCCCAGGTGGCCGTGCTCGCGCAAAGCCACCACGGCCCCCATGAAGGTCAGCCACACGAACAGCCAGCGCGACAGCTCCTCCGACACGGTGATGCCGGCGTTGAACACGTAGCGCAGCACCACGTTGCCAAAAACCAGCGCCACCATCACCGCCAGGCACAGGCCGCCCAGGGCGTCCAGCGCGCGGGTGTAGGCCCGCAGCATGCGGTCGGCCAGTGCAAGCATGGTGTCTCCAGTCATCGAGTAATGCCTGGATGGGATTTTGTACGAACTGGTTAGTTTTTAATCTAAGGGCAAACCCTGGTCCGGTGAAAAAGGCTGCAGGGGTGGGAATGCCGGGCGGCGCGAAGCACGACAGGCGGGTGAAGGACGTGCGGGCCGGATGAAAGGCGGGCACCCTCGGAGGGGCCGCGAAGCCCGCGAAAGGCTTCGAAAAGGCCTCGAAAAGGCCTCGAAAGGCCGGGCCGCGCTACTTGAGGAAGCGCACGATCATCTCGATGATGGACTCGCGGCGCTGTGCGGTGGCCGCCGGGGTGTCCAGCGAGCGCTTGAAGATGGCGCCAAAGGTGTGGCGGTTGGACACGTTGAAGAAGCACAGTGCCGAGATGGACATGTGCAGATCGACCGGGTCCACATCCGGCCGGAACACGCCCGCCGCGACGCCGCGCTGGTACACGTCGCGCACGGCATGGATGACGGGGATGTTCAGCTCCTGGATGGTGGCGGACTGGCTGATGAACTCGCCCCGGTGCATGTTCTCGTTCATCACCAGGCGGATGAAGTCGGGGTTGGCCAGCTGGTAGTCCACCGTGAAGCCCACCAGCGTGCGCAGGGCCTGCTCGGGCGCGAGGTCTTCCAGGTGCAGTTCGGACTCGATGCGCCGTATGCGCCGGTAGGCGTCCTCCAGCACGGCCACATACAGACCTTCCTTGCTACCGAAGTAGTAGTAGATCATGCGCTTGCTGGTGTTGGTGAGCGCGGCGATCTCGTCGATGCGCGCCCCGGCCAGGCCCTTGTCGGCAAACTCCGCCGTGGCCACCTGCAGGATGTTGGCCATGGTGCGGTCGGGATCGTTGGTGCGCACGCGATCGGCGGCCGGAGCGGCCGGAGCGGCCGTGATGCCGCGCGCCGCGCGCGGGCGGGGTGCGCGCGGAGTGGCTGGGCCAGGGTCTTTGGGTTTTTGAACCATTTCGTTCATTGCAGCCCGAAGGATACGGCAAGCCGGGCGGGGCGCGGGGCCGGGCCCTGGCGGCGCAACGGGCGCCGCGGTGCGATCAGTTCGGCTTGGTGTCGGCGAAGCTCTGGCGCAGCATCAGCTTGTCCAGCAGCTTGCCCAGGTTGGGGTACTCGTTGCGCCAGGCAATGTCAGGGAACCGGAACTCCAGCCACGCGAGGGCGCAGCCCACGGCAATGTCCGACAGGCTCAGGTGGATGCCGCTGCAAAACGGCTTGTCGCCCAGGCCCTGGCTCATCGACTTGAGGCCGTCGTTCACCTTGACCAGTTGCCGGTCGATCCAGGCCTGGCTGCGCTCGCTGTCCTTGCGGTGGGCCCAGGTGGCCTCCAGCCGCGCCAGGATGGCCGCGTCCATCACGCCGTCGGCCAGCGCCTCCCAGGTCTTGACCTCGGCGCGCTCGCGGCCCTGGGTGGGAATGAGCTTGCCCACCGGGGAGAGCGTGTCGAGGTACTCAACGATCACCCGCGAGTCGAACACCGCCTCGCCGCCTTCCATCACCAGGCAGGGCACCTTGCCCAGCGGGTTGGAGGTGGCGATGTGGGTGTCGTCGGCCCAGACGTTTTCCTGCACGAACTGGTAGTCGAGCTTTTTTTCGGCCATCACGATCCGCACCTTGCGGACGTAAGGGCTGGTGATGGCTCCGATCAATTTCATGGTGGGTCTTCCAGTGCGCGGGATGGCTGTACGAGTTGCGATGGATTCTATCGGCTGCCGCCCACCCGAAGCTGACGCCAATGCGCGAGGGGGGGCTGCGGCACGCCCCGCCTACAATGGCGCGCCATGAGCCTGTCCACCATCACCGCCCTGTCGCCGCTTGACGGCCGTTATGCCAGCAAACTCGCCGCCCTGCGCCCCATCATGAGCGAGCACGGCTACATGCACCGCCGCGTGCAGGTGGAAGTGGCCTGGTTCATCGCCCTGTCGGACGCCGGTTTTGCCGAATTCAAGCCGCTGACCACGGGCGCCCGCGCCTACCTGCTGGGCCTGGTCAAGAACTTCTCCGAGGCCGACGCCGCCGCCATCAAGGAAATCGAAAAGACCACGAACCATGACGTGAAGGCGGTCGAGTACTGGATCAAGAGCAAGTTCGAAGCGCGCCCCGAGCTGGAGAAGGCTTCGGAGTTCGTGCACTTCGCCTGCACCAGCGAAGACATCAACAACACCAGCCACGCCTTGCAGCTGCGCTCGGGCCGCGACCAGGTCATCCTGCCGGGGCTGGACCGCGTGGTGCTCAAGCTGCGCGAGATGGCGCATGCCTATGCCGACGTGCCCATGCTCAGCCGCACGCACGGGCAGACGGCCAGCCCCACCACCGTGGGCAAGGAGATGGCCAACGTGCTGATGCGCCTGCAGACGGCCTGCGAGCGGATCGCTGCCGTGAAGATCATGGGCAAGATGAACGGCGCCGTGGGCAACTACAACGCCCACCTGTCGGCCTGGCCTGACTTTGACTGGGAAGCCTTCAGCAAGAAGGTCATCGAAACCCCGGAGCCGCTCGGCCTTGGCCTGACCTTCCAGCCCTACAGCATCCAGATCGAGCCGCACGACTACATGGCCGAGCTGTTCGACGCCGTGGCCCGCGCCAACACCATCCTGATTGATCTGTCGCGCGACATCTGGGGCTATGTGAGCCTGGGCTACTTCAAGCAGCGCCTGAAGGCGGGCGAGATCGGCTCGTCCACGATGCCGCACAAGGTCAACCCCATCGACTTCGAAAACGCCGAGGGCAACCTGGGCCTGGCCAACGCGCTGCTCAAGCACCTGTCCGAAAAGCTGCCCATCAGCCGCTGGCAGCGCGACCTGACCGACAGCACCGTGCTGCGCAACATGGGTGTGGCGCTGGGCTACGCGGCGTTGGCCTACGCCTCGCTGCTCACGGGCCTGAACAAGCTCGAACTGAATGAAGAGGCCCTGGCCGAAGACCTGGACGCCGCCTGGGAAGTGCTGGCCGAGCCCATCCAGACCGTGATGCGCCGCTTTGGCGTGCAAGGCGCCTATGAAAAGCTCAAGGAAGTGACCCGCGGCAAGACAGTGACGGCCGAGGCGCTGCACGGCCTGATCCAGTCGCTGGAGATTCCCCAGGCTGAGAAAGACCGCCTGCTGGCGATGACGCCGGGCAGCTACGTGGGCAAGGCGGCTGAACTGGCGCGTCGGGTGTAGCCCCTGAGGCGCTGTGCGCCTTCGCCCGGAAGGGGCGTGACCGGTGGCCAGCCAGGGTCCGTTCCACGGGGGGCGCTGGTGCGGGCGGTGCCGCGACCCGTCGCACAGCGAATTTTTCTACATTTTTTGGCTTCTACCGCTTGATGGATAAGCGCTGGTAGCTATTCAATTCATAGCAACGCCCCATGGCCCTCAAATCCACCATCTTCAAGGCGAACCTGCAGATCGCCGACATCGACCACGGCTACTACGCCGACCATGCCCTGACCCTGGCGCGGCACCCGAGCGAGACCGATGAGCGCATGATGGTGCGGCTGGCGGCGCTGGCCCTGCAGGCCCACCAGCTCAATGACCTGTGCAATGGTGACGGGACGCTGGCGTTTGGCGCGGGCCTGTCCGACCCGGACGATCCGGACGCGTCGCTGACCGACTTCACCGGGCGCAAGCGCGTCTGGATCGAGGTGGGCCAGCCCGAGGACAAGCCGCTGGCCAAGGCCTGCAGCAAATCCGATGCGGTGGTGGTGTATGCCTTCAACCACGCGGCAGAGATCTGGTGGAAGGGCATTGAAGGCAAGCTCTCGCGGCTGGAAAAGCTGCAGGTGTGGCGGGTTCCCACCGAGGCATCGCAGGCGCTGGCGGCGCTGGCCGAGCGCAGCATGCAGCTTCAGGCGACGGTGCAGGAGGGGGCGCTCACGCTGAGCAGCACCCTGGGCAGCGTGCATGTGGAGCCTGTGCGCTGGAAGTGATTGAAAATATGGATGAAAAGTGCCTTCAGCGCTTATCTATCAAGCGTTGACAGCTATCAAAAATATAGTAAATTTATTCCCGCGGCATCAGGGCGCCGCAATGCCAGCACTGCTCAAAGCCGCCTTCGACCGTTTCGCCGCACCGGCACACCCAGTGGCGCTGCGGGATGTCCTGCAGTTCCTGCAACAGCGCCCGGGCTCTGGGCGCGTGTTCGTCGTAGTCGAGCCAGATCTCGGGCAGGCACTGGTCGGGCGGAAGATGCCCGGCCGCTGCGCCCAGGTACTGCCGTTGCACCGACGCCGTCATGCCTGCTTCGCACAGCAGGTCGGCCCACAGTGTGGCGATGGCGATGTTGGGGGCTTGGGTCAGGCGCAGCATGATGGGGCCACCATAGCCGTTTGCCGGCGGCGCGTACAGCGCTCGCGCTTTGCGGCCAGCCGGTGGTGCGGGGCCTGGTTCAGTCGGGCGCGGCTTGGGCCAAGGAGGCGGGCCCTTCCGCTGCGCGTTCGGCATAGCGGTTGAACCGCCAGGCCGAATGCTCCAGCGTGATGCGGCGCCACACCGCGCGTTTTTCCACGGGTGACATCCCGGGCCACCACTGCACTTCATCAAAGGTACGTCCGCAGCCCTTGCACAGGTCGTCCCCCTGGCTGGTGGAACAGATCGCGATGCAGGGCGTGTCCGGCGTGGTGTCGTACCAGGCCAGCCAGGCGGCCAGCGCCGCTGGCGACAGGTGGGTCTCGTCCACGGAATCCTCCCGGGCATAGACCAGCAGTGCATAGGCCTCGCCCAGCGCCCGCAGCTCGGGCGCCAGGGCCACGCCATCGGGCGACGGCGCGCGGCTGCGCCAGTGGTTGATCGCAGCTTCGATGTCGGTGATGTGGATGGCAGCCATGGGGACGCAGGTCGCGCGGGTGCGCAGGGGGCCCGCATCATAGCCGCCTGCCTCGGGTGCGCGAGCGGGGGTGTCCGGGTTGCCGCTGCGGCCTTTGTTGCGCGCGCTTGTTGCGGGTGGCCGTGCGCAGGTGCATACGCACTATCCACAATCCCGCCTCCCTTGCGCGACCGGTCGGGCAGTGTTCCAATCGCAGCCTCGAAGGGGAGTAGCTCCCGACGTGCTCCCCGGCGCATGCCCCATGCGCCTGCCGGGGCGCGGCAACGGCACCGTCGTCAATACGAAGCGAAGCTCGCTTCCGGCGGACCGGGTCGAACCGCACGCCAGCACTGGCGGCGCGGAATCGGCCGAGCAAGACCTTTGACGGGCCCGCTGTGGGCTGATCAAGGCCGTCCCTTCGTTTCCTCCTGCCTTCTCGGCACGCCCTTGATCCGCCCATCGCAGGCCCTCTATTCGCAGAGCGGGCTCGGCGCTACAGTGGCAGCCAGTCCGCCCGCTCGCCCGTTGAAACAGAGGAACCTATGGACTTTTTGGCTTCGCCTGCATTCTGGATCGCACTCGGCCAGATCATCATCATCGACATCCTGCTGGGCGGCGACAACGCGGTGGTCATTGCGCTCGCCTGCCGCAAGCTCCCGCCCGCACAACGCACCAAGGGCATCATCTGGGGCACGGCCGGGGCCATCGTGCTGCGCGTCATCCTCATCGTGTTCGCGATGACCTTGCTGGCACTGCCTTTCCTGAAGTTCGTGGGCGCGCTGCTGCTGGTGTGGATCGGCATCAAGCTGCTGGCCCCGGACGAAGACGGCCATGGCGACGTTCAGGGCAGCGACAAGCTGCTGGCCGCCATCAAGACCATCATCGTGGCCGACCTGGTCATGAGCGTGGACAACGTGATCGCCATTGCCGGCGCAGCGCAGAACGCTGGCGAGCACCAGCTGCTGCTGGTCGTGCTGGGCCTGTTGATCTCCATCCCGATCATCGTGTGGGGCAGCCAGCTCGTCATCAAGCTCATGGAGCGCTTCCCCATGATCATCACGCTGGGCGGCATGCTGCTGGGCTGGATTGCGGGTGGCATGCTGGTGACCGACCCCGCCTTCGTCAACCCCGCCATCGTGGACTGGATGCCAAAGTGGGGCAGCGTGGACGAAAAGGGCCTGGCCGTCATCTCGGACACCCTGTACTGGGCGTCGCACGTCGTGGGCGCATTGCTGGTGCTGGCGGCTGGCAAGGCCGTGATGGCCCGCCGTGCAGCCGCACAGCCTGCACAAGGCTGATTCCTGCCGGCACTGGCCGGTTGATCGACGGGGCACCCGGTGTGGGCGTGCCCCGTTTCATTTTTGATTCTTGCTTGTCACGCCGCCGCAACTGGAGGTGCCATGGACATAGTTATCGTGTACGTTGACGACGCAGACCACGCACAGCACGTGCTGGCCCCATTGCTGGCGCGCGAATCGGCCGCGCAGACCCGCTGGGTGCTGGTCGCTTGCGCGCCGCGCATGACCCACCGCATCAGCAAATGGGTGAGCCACAGTGCCCGCGAGAACTGGCGCACCAAATGGGCGGACAAGCTGTTCGCGCAGATCGTCCCGCTGCTGCCCGGCGGCGCAGCAGCCGTTTCCACCGTGATTGCGAAGGGCCCTCTTGCGGAGTTGACTGAGCAGCTGCAGGCGCAAAGCGCAGAGCCCGCGCAGGTGCTGGATGCGCGCCGCCCCAAGGTGGACACTGTGGCCCCTGACGCCACAGCGCCCAGGCCACCCCGGTCAGGCTGGACGCCCGTTCGCAATACCCTGGGCAGCCTTCTCGCCGGATGTAGCGCTTTGTGGGTGCTTGCGGCCGAGTAGGAACGTGCGTGGCGGTCAGCGCCCGATGCCACGGTATGACTCCACAGTGGGGCATGGACAGGGCGGAGCTGCAGGCTGCTATTCTTTGCCCATGAAAATCCTCGTCAAATGGCTGCTCAGCGCCGCCGCCCTGCTGTTTGTGGCCTACATCTACAGCGGCGTGGAGGTGAAAAGCTTCCCCTCTGCGCTCATTGCAGCGTTCGTCATAGGCCTCTTCAATGCAGTGCTGCGGCCCGTGCTGGTCGTGCTGACGCTGCCGGTCACCATCGTCACCGTGGGCCTGTTCCTGTTCGTGATCAATGCCCTCATGTTCTGGGCGGCGGCGGGTGTGCTGGACGGCTTCCACGTCGCCGGGTTTGGCGCCGCACTGCTGGGATCCCTGATCTATTCGCTGCTGGGGGTGCTGATCGAATCAGCGCTCGGCGGCCTGTTCGCGAAGGAGTAGCTCTGTGGCCCGCAGGCGGGTGTCGATGATGGAGGCCTCAATATGGTCCACTCCTGCACCTCCGCGGCGAGCCAGCTCCTGCCCTGCCTTGAAGCGGTCGACCGCCGCCGCATAGTCGTAACGCGCGGCATGTGCTTCGGCCTCCGCGCGCACTGCGCGCAAGGGCTGGCTCTGCGCCTGCCATGCAGAGGCCAGCCACTGCCACACGGCGGCATCGCGCGGATGGGTCGTCACCCAGGTCTGCAGTGCTCCGGTCACCTCACTCGCGCGGCCGGCGCGCAATAGAGCCTGCGTGCGCAATGCGAGCTCTGGCCTGCGCACCGTCGCTGACGATGCGGTAGCGGGCGCTGCAGCCAGCGCATTCAACGCCGCTTCCGTGTCGCCGGACGCCAGCTCAATCTCTGCCATGAGCAGGCGTGCCAATCGAAGCGCGGCCGCATCCTGCCGCACCACATCGTCAAGCCGCCTGGCCGCCGAGCGTGCCCCTGTGAAGTCGCGCAAGTGGCTGGCACCCAGGGCGGACGCATAGAGCACCGCTGCACGGCGCGGCAAGGCCTGGCTGGCGAAACCCGTGCTTTGGGGTTCCGCCACCCACTGCCTTAGGGTATCTACCCCCGGGTTCGACAACACCCGCGCCCGCGCCGCCACCATGGCGTGCTCCAGCGATGCAACCGCCGCCGTGGACGCGTCTGCAGCCACGGCGCCGGGCGGCACCCTCAACTGCATGTCCGCCATGCGTTCGGTCGTCAGCGGGTGGCTTCGCAAATAAGGCCAAGATCCGTTGTCATTCAGGCGATTGGCCTGCTGCAGCTTGTCGAACATGGTCACAAAGCCCTGCGGTGCAAACCCCGCAGGGGCCATGAGCCCGTAGCCAATGCGGTCCGCCTCCCGTTCCATGTCGCGCGAAAAATTGAGCTGGTTCTGAATGGCAAGTGCCTGCCCGCCCACCACCAGAGCCTGGGTCGCCCCCGGGTTCTTGCTGGCCGCCAGGGCGCCCAGAATCATGGCGCCGAGCAACAGCGGAGTCTGCTTGCTCTGCTGCGTGATCAGTCGCGAAATGTGGCGCTGCGTGACGTGACTGAGCTCATGCGCGAGCACAGAGGCCAGTTCGTCGCGCGAGGTGACCACGCCGATCAGGCCCAGATGCACCCCGAGGTAGCCACCCGGCAGAGCGAATGCGTTGACCGTCCTGTCCTTGCCCAGAAGAATCTCCCAGGCAAAGCGCTCATCCAACTCAGGCGAGAGCTCACCCCGCGCCCGCGCTGCTGCCATCAGAGGACGCCAGATGCTTTGCAGATACTCGGCAAGCACAGGATCGTCGATGTAATCGGGGTCGCGGTAGAGCTCGCGAATGATGCGGTCGCCGAGGCGGCGTTCGGCGCTGGTGGTGAGGTCGGAGCTGTCGCCGAGTGTGGGCAGCGTCGACTGAGCTGTCACTGGGAGCGCCTGCAGTAAAGTTGCTGCTATAAAAAATGAAGCTACTCGCACTTTTGCATCACGCGCTGGTGTCCAAAAACGCTCGAGCTCAGGCATAAAGGACATTGCAGGTACAACTGTGGCACATGCCCGTATGATGCCCGGGTCCCACAAATGTTTCGCTCCTGAAATGACCACACTGACCCATTTCGACGTTCAAGGCCAAGCTCGCATGGTAGATGTGGGAGGGAAGCCTGCCACGCATCGGGTGGCGATTGCGGAGGGGCGAATTGAGATGCGAAGAGAAACCTTGGCATTGATTGAATCTGGGACCGCAAAAAAAGGCGACGTTCTTGGCATCGCGCGCATTGCGGGCATCATGGCGGCGAAGAAAACTAGTGATTTAATCCCGCTTTGCCACCCCTTGGTTTTGACCAAGGTTAATGTCGATTTTAAAAATGCCGACCTCCTTCAAGCTGAAGCGGTTGGTATTTGGTGTGCCGCGAGGGTAGAAACAGTCGGTCCCACAGGTGTAGAAATGGAAGCGCTTACAGCTGTCCAGGTGACTCTGCTCACCATATACGACATGTGCAAGGCGATTGATAAAAGCATGTCTATCCATGGGGTGCGTGTAGTGGAGAAGCACGGAGGGCGATCAGGAAGCTTTGTTGCAGTCTGATGAGCTAAACTGATGCGACGGGAGTGTTTTCAATGGAAAAATCCGTCGACGCGCGCGTAAGAAACGGGCTGCGCAGATTGTTTGTCTAGAAAAACCACCCAGTCAAAGCTGCGCGCTGCGGTCAGCGGTAGCCAACGGAGTTCGGACTCCGGTAATTTAGACATCCGCACTGCGTCATTAATGCGTTCAGAATCCGCAGGGCGATTTTTCCTTAAAACTGAAATCGGGCGCGCTGCCTTCAACACTTCGGAAACCGAAAGATCGTACGGTTGCCACCAGCCTGGTCGGAGTGATGGCTCTAGCCCCCCTAGCGAGAGATCTATACTCTCGATCATTTCTTGGTTGTTTTTAGGCTGCCGGATTCCAACTAGAACTGGCCCCGTCCAAGAAAAGTGCTGAAGATTATCTACTGCGAGCCCAAGATGTTCGCGGTTGATTTCTGCAGCTGATACCAGTCGCAGTCGGTCCACCTCGAATACTAACCGCACTGGCCGTGTTTCCGTTACGGTGTTAATTCCATAAATTAAGGCTCCAATTTGGATGAAACCAATCAGAGCCATGTCTATGGTCAGTTCTCTACTTGATTTGGCGGGGTTCCATAATGCTAGTGTCAGCAATGGTCCACAGACGACGTCTACGCTGATTACAAGCCAAAACAATTCGCGACCAGCCACTATTTCGTAGAAAGGCCAAGGAAACCAGACTTGAAATACCAAAATAGCCGTAAGCGCAGCAATTCCAAGAGTGATGAGAAAATGGGCGGCTGCTGCCTTCAGGGCAGCCCGGTAGCGATGGCGCATAAGCAATGATTGAATGACCGCTAAAAATTGCCGCCGAGCTTTCGAGCTTAAACTGGAAAGCGGCAACTGGCAGGTACGTAGCGGAAAGCGGTCGTCAAAGCAACCCCGCAACCCCACACCACGGGCGCTCTTGCGGACAGCGGAGCTTGAGGGACACCTGCGTTGTTGACCGTGCCACTACCTGGAGTCAGAACCAACGGAGTGCCTAATGCAGAGCCCACGCCACCACCAAAGGTAATGGTGATTCGTCCTTCTGGCAAGGTAGGGGCTGTGACATCAGCAATCGGGGCGATGGCAATTGAGACCACGTTTGTACCAGCAGTATATTCATAACCATAGCTGCCGACTGCAGGCGCCCCTGTGCCTACATAGGCTACAAGTCCTCCGCTCTGAGCTGAGGCAAACGTATCCATCACCGCAGTCTTGGCTGTTCCCGCCAAGCTCAACCCTTCCGTCACTCTCGCGCGAATCACGTATTCTTGGTAAGCAGGCAGCGCAACAGCAGCCAAAATTCCTATGATGGCTACAACGATCATCAGTTCGATCAGCGTGAAGCCGGATTGACATTGGTGCTTCATAGGTTATTCCTTAGCAGGCTGCTTAAATACTGCTGGAGAACTCGAAAAATGACGACTTTGAGGGGGTCTCACCCCTTGCCGGTTCAAAACAATCGCTTGTAGGCCGTTTTGAGCGGTCGATACTCTTGGCTGCCGTTGGGCAAATCAGTATTTCAGCAGCCTGCTAGTGAGAAATGTGTAGACCGCCGCGCTACGCCACAAAAAAAGGCCGCACAAGGCGGCCTTTTACGGCTAAGCCGTATTAAACGTTATTAAAACGGCAATTGGCGGGCACGTATTTGAAAGAAGCAGTCGTTGCAATGCCGCAGCCCCACACGACTGGACGACCAGATACCATCACGGCGCTTGGAACCGCAGAATTGGTTACCGTACCAGAGCCGGGCGTCAACAGCAGCGGGTTGCCAAGCGTAGTGCCAAGGGTGCCGGCATAGGTGATGGTAATCCGACCAGAGGTGGCTGCCGGCGCGGCGACGGGGGTTGCCGCAATGGCAATAGAAGCTACATTGGTACCAGCGGTATATTCATAACCGTAAGTAGTATTTCCTGCTGCCGGGGCAACGATCGCACCGGTACCTGCGTAAGCTTCAATCGTGCCCTGTGTCGTATTGGCAAATGTTTCCGCAACCGCAGTTTTTGCGGCAGAAGCCAAGCTCAGACCTTCGGAGACTTTGGCGCGAATGGTGTAGTCTTGATAAGCAGGCAGCGCCACCGCAGCCAGAATACCAATAATCGCCACCACGATCATCAGTTCGATCAGGGTGAAACCTTTTTGCAGCGTATGCTTCATGAAAATCTCCTCGGAGTCGGTTTGCAAGTGAACACCTGTCGAACACTTCTTCAGGTTGTCAACACATCAGCACATTGCGTGCCAGCAAATCGTAGGAGACTCTGCTCCCCTGCGTTAGCCTTGTCCCACGCTTATGTTGACGTGTTTGGCATCGGATGCGATGCGTAGGTGACACTTTTGTCCGGCACGCTTGTCATCCGCACGCTGGTTGTTACAACTCGAACACTTGCCCAGCGCTCAGCCACCGGATGTCGTGCGCTGCAGCGCTGGGCTGTGTGTTGCTGTGATCAAAGCGCTTGATTTCCTGCATGATGAGGTCTGTCTCCGAAGGCTTGGTGTGCGTGACGTAGATGGGAAACGACCGTTCTGGGCGCAGTTGGCTGAGTTCCTGGGCGAGTGATTCAGGTGCGAGGTGCAGGCTTTTCGCGGCCAGATCCCTTTCGCGGTTGCTGAAAGCCGTTTCCACGACGAGTTGGCGGACAGGATGGGCATTGACCCATGTCCAAAACGCCGCATTTCTGCCGGTGTCACCGCTGAACACCCACCAGCCGGTATTTCCTTGCGCCGCATAGCCTACGGCCGGCACGGTGTGCACGGCAGGAAGAACCTCCAGCAGCCTTCCGCCCGCCGAAACCTGTTCGCCAAGGGCCAGTGGCACATAACGCAAGAAGGGCTGATGGTGGGTGGGGATGGCGCTGAAATCCGGCCAAA
Organism: Paracidovorax sp. MALMAid1276; assembly: GCF_049198005.1. Classification (NCBI taxonomy): domain Bacteria; kingdom Pseudomonadati; phylum Pseudomonadota; class Betaproteobacteria; order Burkholderiales; family Comamonadaceae; genus Paracidovorax; species Paracidovorax sp. MALMAid1276. The sequence goes on from NZ_JBMIRS010000196.1 coordinate 73,627, forward strand.
TGACGTTGTTGAAGATATGGGTCTGCAACGCCTCGATGGTTTGGGGCAGAGCGTGTATCACTACGGACGACGTTCGCAGCGACGACACCGCGTCCAGCATCAGCGGCAACGCAGCGATGTGATCCAGATGCGAATGTGTGAGGAACACATGGTCGATTCGGCGCATCTCTTCCAGGGTGAGATCACCCACACCGGTGCCCGCATCGATCAGGATGTTGTCGTCGATCAGGAAGGAGGTCGTGCGGCAATCCTTGGCGATGGCGCCGGAGCATCCGAGGACACGAACCTTCATGGCGAAGCCCTATTGCGTAATGGTGAATCGGTAACAAGCGGAGCGAAAGAACTGCAGCTCACGAAGGCGCCCAACTATTTGCTTTCAAAGTTGGTAGCCCCGTCCCATTGGGGCTTGAAGGGTTCCTGGCGCCATTGTGAAACGCGCTCTTCATACAGTGAATACAGCACGTTCTCAGGGTGATCGATCTTCAACTTGGACAAGCTCGCTGTGCATTGTGCCCAGTTCTGCGCGTAGTAGGCAGTGAGGAATTGTCCCCATTCCTTGCCTTCGGTGGCTTGCGAGTCCGTCAAATTTGCCTGCAAGGCCACAGGCCAGAATATGGCCACGGCCTGTGCCTTGCCCTTCACGCGAACGAGGTCGAGTTGCTGCCAGGCGAACTGGGGCGCCAGCGCCTTCGTGCTTTCGCTCACCACGATGGACGTTCCATAGTGCTTCGACAACCCCTCCAGCCGTGATCCCAGGTTCACCGCGTCGCCAATCACCGTGTAGCTACGGCGGATATCCGAGCCCATGTCGCCCACGCACATCATTCCGGTGTTGAGGCCGATGCCTACGCCGATCTCGGGCAGGCCGCGTTGGCGGTGAGACCGATTGATTTCGTCGATGGCCGCGGCCATCTCCTTGGCCGCAGAGACTGCCAGCTGGGCATGGTCCGGCGTGGCCACAGGCGCGCCCCAGAAGGCCATGACGCAGTCCCCCATGTACTTGTCGATGGTGCCCCGGTGGCTGCGGATGATGTGCGTCAGCTTGCTGAACACTTCGTTCAGCAACGCCTGGAGCTGCAGGGGCTCCATGCGCTCGGACATGGCCGTGAACCCGCGCATATCGCAGAACATGACGGTCAGCTCACGGTTGCTGGCTTCCATGCTGTAGTTCTCGGGCTCCTTGACCATTTCGTCCACCAGTTCGGGGGGCACATAGGTTCCAAACAGCGCGGCCAGCTCGCGCTTGGATTTGCTCTCCACGAAGTAGCCGTACACCATGTTGAGTGCGAACGCCAGAATGGACATGACGACCACCGTGGCCAGGGGCAGCGCCAGTCCGTGGCCTACATACAGCCAGAGGTTGATGCCGGTCAGCCCTGCAATGACTCCGACGCTCAACGCCACTGCAACGCCGGCAGACAACAGGGGCAGGGCCAGCGAAAGCATCAGGCCTGCACACAGCAGTTGCAGCGCATCAAACCCCACGGCATAGTCGGGCCGGACAATGTTCTTGCCGTCCAACAGCGCAGACAGCACATTGGCGTGTGTCTCCACGCCTGGATATGTGCGGCCCACCGGCGTTACGCGCAGGTCCAGCAGGCCCGGTGCCGTGGAACCCACCAGCACCAGTTGGTCCCGCAGATGGCCTGCGGGCAGGCGGCCCTCCACCACGTCCGACGCAGAGACGTACCGGAACGATCCGCCAGAAACGTCGCCGGGGCCGCGGTAAGGGATCAGCGTTGCGAGCCGGTCGTCCACAGGAATGGCAAGGGATCGGCCTTCCTGGCGGACGATGATGCTGCCAAGCGTGTCGTGGGTGCCCGAGGGCGTGGGCTCGGCATATCCCGGCTGTATGTGCGACGGCCCCAGCATGGCGCGGAAGACCGCCAGTGCCAGCGACTCGTAGTACTGCCCTTCAAACTCGGCCAGCAAGGGCAGTGAACGCACCACGCCATCCTCGTCGGTGATGGAGTTGAAAAAGCCCGCCAACGGCACGGCGCGTGCGAGGGCCTCGATATTGCCGCCGTGCCCGTTCCAGGAAGTGGCTTTCAAGGGAAGGCCTCGGAGGTCCGTTGGGCGCAATACGGGCGCGGGAAGGCTGCCGCGCGCCCGTCCGTCCCTGTCGCTTGTGAAGTAGTAGCCCAGGACTGCCGGTTTGCCCGCCAAAGATTGTGCGAACAAGCCATCGTAGTCGAGTGTGGGTGCCAGCTGCTGGAGCTGCTCTGCAAACCCTGGTTGCGACTTCAGCGCGCCCTTGGCAAGCTGCTGCAGGCTGGCAAGGCCCGAGCTGCCATCGGCTTCGGCAAAGATGACGTCGAAGCCGATGACCGCCACCTGTTGCCGGTCAAACAGCTCGTGCGACAGGGCCGCCATCTTGTCGCGGGCCCAGGGCCACTGGCCCAGGCGCTCCAGGCTCTTCTCATCGATGTCGACGATCGTGATCCGTTCATCCAGCGTTCGCGGCATGGTCGCGCGCAGCCGGGCGTCGTAGATGATGTGATCCAGGCGCTCAAGCACCTGCAGGGGCAGCACTCCAGAGATGTGCAACAGCGCGAAGAGCAGCGGCAGCAGCGTGATTCCGATCCGCCGCCAGCGATGGCGAAACAGGGCTGCAAGCTGCCTGCGCATGGATCAAGGTCCGATGTGGCCGGTGCGGCGGATGGGCTGCGCCAAGGGCCCGCGCGTTGGTTGCCCCGCAGCAGGCAATCGATCAGCTCTGCTCGAACTGCATTTCGGTGCCGGCCAGCTCAAGCCTGTCGCCGTGCTTGAGCGGCACGGGCGAAGCGCCGATGGCAGAGCCGTTCAGCACCGGCATGCCGGGGCCTTCGACGTGGGCCAACACAAAACCCTGATGCCGCTTGGTGATGGAGGCCACGGCGACGCCGGGTTTTCCGATGGTGGTCACCACTTTCTGCAAGGCGACTTCGCGCCCTGCCGCCGCGCCAGACATCACGCGGATGACCGCCGACAGCGGTGCGGGTGCGGGCGCCGAAGCCAAGGGAGCCGGCCGGGACGCCGTACCCAGCGGCGGAACCATGCCCGGCTTGAAGATCATGGTCTTCTCAAAATTCTGGCCCTCGGCTTCGTGGAGGAAGCGGATCTTGTACTTGCCCACTTCCACCGTATCGCCGTTGCGCAACTCCTGGCGCTTGACGGCCTTGGCGTTGACGTACGTGCCGTTGGTGCTGCCCAGATCCTCGATTTCCACGTCCTGGCCAGCCATGTGGATCACGGCGTGCTCACCGCTCACGGCAAGGTTGTCAATGACGATGTCGTTGTAAGGGCGGCGGCCGAGTGTGGTCCGCTCCTTGGTCAACTGCACTTCCTTGATGACAACCCCGTCGATTGAAACGATCATTTTCGGCATGATCCACTCCTGAACTTGATGAATTGTTGTAGCTGGGTCCGCTCAGGCGGCGCCGAGCAATCGGGACATGAGGCCGCGCTTCTTGCCTCCCGCGGCGGCCTGCACCAACAGCACGCTGACGTTATCACGACCGCCGTTGGCGTTGGCGGTGTCAATGAGCAGTGTGGCTTTTTCCTCCAACGGAACCGGCCTGCGGACCATCTCGGCGAGATCCGGGTCCGTGACCATGTCGGTGAGACCGTCGGAACACATCAGAAACAGGTCGTTAGGTGCCACCTGGAACTCGTTGACTTCCATCATGACGTTGGGCTCGACGCCCAGCGCGCGCGTCACCAGGTTCCGGTTGGCGGACTGGGACGCCTGCTGTGCGGTGAGCAGGCCGGCGTCGACTTGCTCTTGAAGCCAGGAGTGGTCGCGGGTGATCTGCTGAAGCGCGCCGCCGCGCAGCCGATAGCAGCGCGAATCTCCGATGTGGCCCAGGATGAGCCGGCTGCCGTGGAACACGCCCACGACGAGGGTCGTGCCCATTCCGGCGTACTGAGGGTTGGAGAGCGAGGCGCCCAGAATGGCGTGGTTCGCGTTTTCGACGCAGATTTCCAGGGCCCGGCGGACATCGGTGGACTGGGGGGTGGTGCCTGCCTGCGCCAACCAGCGGCCCATCTCGGTGCGAATGAAAGTGGTTGCCATGCCGCTGGCCACCTCGCCTGCGTTGTAGCCGCCCATGCCGTCGGCCAGGATGGCGACCTGTGCCTCCGGATCCACGGCCACCGCGTCCTCGTTGTTGGTGCGCACCCGGCCTTTGTCGGTGCGCGCGAAAAATTCATAGGTCATGGATGTTGCGGCGAACGTCATCGAGCCCCTGACGGTGGCGGGGGTGCCGTGCCCCGCACAGCGGGTGGATCCATCACGGTTTCCTGAAAATCCGCCATTTCATGCCCTGTCGCATCGCGGTCCGCATCATAGACGACTGCCTTGGGCGCTTCCAGCTCCGTGGGCGCAGCGCCTGCGGCCTGCCGCAAGTCGGCCGCAAACTGCCTTCCGGTCTGATAGCGTGCCTCCGGGCGCTTCTTCAGGGCCAGCGCCACGACGTTGGCGACGGCGCCCGAAATCTCAGGCCGGATCTGGCGAATGTCGGGCGGCTCCACGGTGGCGATCTTGTGCATCAGCTCGGTCATGGACTCGCCGCGCAGCGGCAGCGTCCCGGTCAGCAGCTGGAACAGGGTGACGCCCAGCGCATACAGGTCGGTGCGTCCATCCACCTTCTTTCCAGCCAGCTGTTCGGGCGACATGAAGCTGGGGGTGCCCAGCACGAGGCCCGTGCGGGTCTTGCTGGAATCGGTGATGCGGGCAATGCCGAAGTCGGTGACCTTGACCGTGTCCGAGCCGCTGTCGAACATGATGTTGGCGGGCTTGATGTCGCGGTGCACCACGTTGTGGGTGTGTGCGTAATCCAGCGCATCCGCCACCCGCGCCGCGATGGACAGCACCGTGGCCACGGGCAGAAGGTGGTCCTTGCGGCAGGCGGCCGCCAGGTCCGTGCCTTTCAGGAACTCCATGGCGATGTACGCCAGGTCGTGCTCCTCTCCGGCATCAAAGATGGTCACGATGTGCGGATGCTGCAGCCGGCCCGCAGTTTCCGCCTCGCGGAAGAAGCGGCTGCGGGCGTCCACCAGCGCGCTGCCTTCGAACTCCTGGCTCAGGGCCAGGGTCTTGATGGCGACGATGCGGCCAATCTTGGGATCGCGTCCCTGGTAGACCACGCCCATCGCGCCCTTGCCCAGTTCCTTCTCAATCTGGTAGCGCCCGAGCATGGGGATGCCCACAGAGGCGTCGCCGGGCAAGCGAGGGGGCTCGCTGTGGTGCGGCGGCAGTGACGACGGTGCGGCTGGGGAGCGGCTGTCTGCACCTTGCTGAAGGTGTGCACGCACTCGCTTGTAGCGGCTCTTGGCATCCTTGTAGTCGCGGTCGTGGCGCAGGATATGCCCGTAGGCGGCCTTCGCCTGGGCGAAATTGCGCTTGCGCTCGAAGTCCTGCGCCAGGTGGTACAAGTTCTCCATCAGGGCGTCGCTGGGCGGAACCTTGCGCAAGCGGTCGAAGGCCATGTCCAGCTGACCCTGCCCGTGAAGGGCCAGGCCCATCATGCGGTCGGTCTCGGCGGCCTCTGCAGACGCCGCCGCGTCGCGGACGGAAGGGCCTTGCAGGCGTCGGGCTGCTAGCACTGCTGTGCCCGCCAACGCCCCGGCGCTGGCGCCCAGCAGGGGCACCCACTGGCCGGCATAGCGCAAGAGCACCCACTCCGTGCCCGCCAGTGCCACCGCCATTGCGGCGCCGATGCCCAGGCCTGCGGCCAGCGACAGGCGCGGCGCCGCCAGCCCGAAGAACAGCGCTACCAGCGCCACGCAAAGCCACATGGCAGGCCCGGACCAGCCCGGCACCTGGATGGTCAGCCCCTGCCGCATGGCAGACACGCTGTGCGCCAGCCACTCCACGGTCGGCATGGGCTGGGCATGGCCTGTGGGGATGGACGCACCCGGCTCGGCGTCGGTGGTCGCCCCCACCAGCACGAGCTTGTCCTGGAGCGCCGTGGCTGGCACCTTGCCATGGAGCACGGCTGCAAAAGACACGCTGGTGAACACCGAGGGTGCCCCAGCGGGAGCGGCGTGGACGCGCGGGCGCACCATGGCCCGGTCGTCGGTGGGAATCACGACCCCTCCCAATCGCACGGCGGAGGGCGTGGCCTGCCAGCGCATTTCATCGGCGCCCAGATGCAGGCTGTGCCGGGTCGCCAGCAAGGCCAGCGACGCAACGCCCACGCCGTCGTCGCGCAGCACCAGACGGACTTGGCGCACTGCGCCGTCGGGGTCTTCAGGCGTCACCCAATGCCCGACGCCCGCCGCGGCGGCGCCGATGGCCGGCATGGGGTGCTGCGCAGCATGGGCGGGCGGTGTGTGTTCTCCGGGGTCTGTCAGCGCACTGCGGCGCACGTAAGGCGGCAGGGGCGCCGGCTTGCCCGAAACACCGTACTGCGACGCCAGCAGCACGTTGCCCGCTTTCAGGATGGACGATGCGAGTCGGGCGTCGGCATCCATCGCAGCGTCCGCATCCGCCGCCAGGCGGGCGAGTTCTGTGGCCAGCGGCGAGGCGTCGCCACTGCCCGCCAGGGCCGATCGGATCTTGCGAACCTGCGCGAGCCCGGCGGTGGACTCAGGCCGCAGAAAGTGCGGCAGGTAGACGATGGTCTTGGCGCCCGCAGCCGATAGCCGGTCGATGGCCTGCGCATGGACCTCGCGGGACCAGGGCAATGGGCCCAGCGCTGCCAGGCTCGCATCGTCGATGCCGACAATGGTGATCTCGGCCAGCGGTGCAGGGGCCGAAACGGGGGTGGCGGCGTCATACAACGGCAGGCTCAGCCTGTCTGCCCAGCCGGCCACAACGCACAACGCAGCGACCAGCACAACGGCTGCCGCCGCCCACAAGCCCCTCGTGTCCAGCCGCCGCGCTGCGGATTTTCGTCCCACTTGCTGTTGTTCCACTCAGTGTTTGGACTGCGGTGAAAGCAAAATTTACGCCCATGGAATTTGGGGCGCCTGGCGGGGGGGTGTTCTGCACGTGGCAGGGCAAGGGGCAGGCGGTGCGCACCAGAGTCACGCTCGCGGTGCGCCGCCATTGTCAGTGCAATGTCATTTTTGTCACATCGCGTGCTGCCGGAACTGCTTTTGCCGCACAGGCTCGGCCAGTCCGCAGGGGCCCTCGCGACGCTGTTGCCGCGAAGTTGTGGCCTTGAATGCAAAGAAGCGCCCGAAACCAGGGTTTCGGGCGCTTCTTGTGGTCAGGACCCCGTACGCGTCAGCGGACGCGGCGGGTGTGCCCCTCGGTGCGGGATTACTTCAGCTGGGCCTTGAGCAGCTTGCCCAGTTCCGACGGGTTGCGCGTGATGACGAAGCCGGACTCTTCCATGATGGCCAGCTTGGCATCGGCCGTGTCGGCGCCGCCGGAGATCAGCGCGCCAGCATGGCCCATGCGCTTGCCGGGAGGGGCCGTGACGCCCGCGATGAAGCCGACTACGGGCTTCTTCATGTTGGCCTTGCACCACTGGGCGGCTTCGGCTTCATCGGGGCCGCCGATCTCGCCGATCATGATCACGGCATCGGTGTCGGGGTCATCGTTGAACGCCTTCATCACGTCGATGTGCTTGAGGCCGTTGATAGGGTCGCCACCAATGCCCACGGCGCTCGACTGGCCCAGGCCCACTTCGGTCAGCATGGCCACGGCTTCGTACGTCAGCGTGCCCGAGCGGGACACCACGCCGATGCGGCCCTTGCGGTGGATGTGGCCGGGCATGATGCCGATCTTGATTTCATCGGGCGTGATCAGGCCGGGGCAGTTGGGGCCCAGCAGCAGGGTCTTCTTGCCGCCAGCCGCTTCCTTGGCCTTCATCTTGTTGCGCACCATCAGCATGTCCTTGACCGGAATGCCTTCGGTGATGCAGATGGCCAGGTCCAGATCGGCTTCCACGGCTTCCCAGATCGCGTCCGCAGCGCCTGCGGGCGGCACGTAGATCACCGACACGGTGGCGCCGGTTTGCTGGGCGGCTTCCTTGACGGAGGCGTAGATCGGGATGTTGAAGATCGACTCGCCGGCCTTCTTGGGGTTCACGCCCGCCACGAAGCAGTTCTTGCCATTCGCGTATTCCTGGCACTTCTCGGTGTGGAACTGGCCGGTCTTGCCCGTGATGCCCTGGGTGATGACCTTGGTGTCTTTGTTGATGTAGATCGACATGTGTGTTCTCCGGGCTTACTTGACGGCAGCAACGATCTTGGTCGCGGCTTCGGCCATGGTGTCTGCGGCGATGATGGGCAGGCCGGACTCGGCCAGCATCTTCTTGCCCAGCTCTTCGTTCGTGCCCTTCATGCGCACGACCAGCGGCACGTTGAGGTTCACGGCCTTGCAGGCGGTGATCACGCCGGTGGCGATGGTGTCGCACTTCATGATGCCGCCGAAGATGTTGACCAGAATGCCCTTGACCTTGGGGTTCTTGAGCATGATCTTGAAGGCTTCGGTCACCTTCTCGGGGGTGGCACCGCCGCCCACGTCCAGGAAGTTGGCAGGCTCGCCGCCGAACAGCTTGATGGTGTCCATGGTGGCCATGGCCAGGCCGGCGCCGTTCACCAGGCAGCCGATGTTGCCATCGAGGCTGATGTAGGCCAGGTCGAACTTGGAGGCTTCCACTTCGGCCGGATCTTCTTCGTCCAGGTCGCGGAAGGCCACGATTTCAGGGTGGCGGAACAGCGCGTTGGAGTCGAAGTTGAACTTCGCGTCCAGGGCCATCAGGTTGCCCTTGGAGTCGCAGTTCAGCGGGTTGATTTCCACCAGCGACGCGTCGGTGTCCATGTAGCACTTGTAGATCTTGCCGAAGATGTCCACGGCCTGGTCGATCGAAGCGCCGGTCAGGCCGATGGCGGCCGCGACCTTCTTGCTCTGCTCGGCGGTGATGCCGACCAGCGGGTCGATCATCTCGGTGACGATCTTCTCGGGCGTGGAGTGCGCCACTTCCTCGATGTCCATGCCGCCTTCGCTCGAAGCGATCAGGGCGACCTTTTGCGTGGCGCGGTCGGTGACCAGCGACACATACAGCTCGTTCTTGATGTCGGCGCCGTCTTCGATGTACAGGCGGCGGACCTTCTGGCCTTCAGCGCCGGTCTGGTGCGTGACCAGCTGCATGCCCAGGATTTCGCTGGCGCGTGCCTTCACGTCGTCAATGCTCTTGGCCACCTTCACGCCGCCGCCCTTGCCACGGCCACCGGCGTGGATCTGGGCCTTGACCACCCACACGGGGCCGCCGAGCTTCTGGGCTGCTTCCACGGCTTCTTGCACCGTGAATGCGGGAATGCCACGCGGAACGGGCACACCAAAATTGCGCAAGATTTCCTTGCCTTGGTATTCGTGAATCTTCATGAGGTCTCTCTCAGGGAAGGGTGGTAGTTACCCGTTTACCATGAACAGTTGTCTGGCCGCGGGCTTGGGACATGGCAACCTGCGACTGTATCATGTTGCAACGCACCATCCTTGTGCATCCCTGACGCCGCCGCAGGCGCTGCGTGCGGCCTTTTTCTTACCATCCATACCCGGCAACGCGTGTTTGCCGCTTTTGCAGGAGTCACTCCATGTCCAAAGTCTTTATCGATGGCGAAGCCGGCACCACCGGCCTGCAGATCCGCGAACGCCTGCAGGCCATGCCCCAGATCAAGCTGGTCAGCATCGCGCCCGAGCTGCGCAAGGACCCCGCTGCCAAGCGCGACCTCATCGCCGGGGTGGATCTGGTGGTGCTGTGCCTGCACGACGATGCCGCGCGCGACACCGTGGCCATGGTCGACGAGATCGAGCGCACCGCAGGCCGCAAGGTCAAGGTGATCGACGCCAGCACCGCCCACCGCACGGCCGATGGCTGGGTGTATGGGTTTCCGGAGCTCGCGGCAGCACAGGCGCAGGCGGTGCGCGACGCCACACGCGTCTCCAACCCCGGCTGCTACGCCACGGGCGCCATTGCCATCCTGCGTCCGCTGGTGGATGCAGGCCTGGTCCCTGCGGACTATCCCTTGAGCCTGCCGTCGGTGTCGGGCTACTCCGGTGGTGGCCGCACCATGATCGAAGCCTACGAGGCGGGCACGGCAGCGCCTTACGAGGCGTATGCGCTGGGGCTCGCGCACAAGCACATTCCTGAAATCCTGCGTTACACCGGCCTCACGCGCCGCCCGGTGTTCATTCCTGCCGTGGGCAATTTCCGCCAGGGCATGCTGGTGCAGCTGCCCCTGCACCTCGATGCGCTCCCCGGCGCCCCCAAGGCCAGCGACCTGCACGACGCGCTCAGCACCCACTACGGTCGCACCAACACGCCCGAGCAGTGGGTCAGCGTGCTGCCGCCCACCGATGACCTGAAGCTGGCCGCCGACACGCTGGCCGACACCAACAAGCTCGAATTGCGCGTGTTTGCCAACGAGCAGTACCGGCAGGCCGTCGTCGTGGCGCGCCTGGACAACCTGGGCAAGGGCGCCAGCGGCGCCGCCGTGCAGAACCTGCAACTGATGCTGGGCGTGTAAGGCTGGGCGTGTAAGCCCCGCGAGCGCGCTGCAGGGTGCCTTGGGGTGGGTCGCAAGGCCCGCTCCCTTCCGCTTTTTTCTCCGTCCAGGTCCACGCCGTCCAGGGCGGCCCTCACCCCTCGGCGCCCGGGTCTTCCCAGCCCTGCACCGCGCGGCGCACCACGTCCGCAGAAAACCCCCGCGTCAGCAAAAAGCGCATCTGCTTGGCGCGGCCTTGCGGGCCGGCGGCGGGCGCGCCGAACTTGCGGCGCCACACTTCGCGCGCGCGCTCCAGCTCGCTGGGCTGCAGCTGGGCCACGGCCTGCTGCACGGCCTCGGGCGCCAGCCCCTTGGCCTGCAGCTCCTGGCGGATGCGCGCGGCCCCCAGCCGGCCGGCGCGGCGGTGCAGCACCGACTCCACCACGCGAGTGTCGCTGATGAAATCCTGCGCCTGCAACTCGTCCAGCACGGCCGCCAGGTTGTCGCCCTCTTGCACATGGGGCGCCAGCTTGCGCTGCAGCTCGGTGCGCGAATGTTCGCGCTGGCTCAGCAGCCGCAGTGCGCGGCCCTTGAGCGAAAGGGTGCCAAAAGCCATGGCGTGGAGCAGAAGGGGCGGGCGTCGGAGCCAGAGGCCGCAGCCGCTGTCGCATCCGGCATGGTGCTATTGAAGTGATAGCTGTCGGCGCTTGTCCAATAAGCGCTGAAGGCTATTTTTGTTCAATATTCAGGGCCGGATGTCTGCCCGCCGTTCAGCTTTTCTCACTCGCCCTTGTCACCCTTGTCGCCCTTGGCGGGCTTGCCGCCCGGGGCTGCAGACGCCGAATCCAATGCCGCAGGCAGCAGCGCAATGCCCAGGCCTTCGCGCACCTTGTTCTCGATCTCCCGGGCGAGGTCGGGGTTCTCGCGCAGGAACTCGCGCGCGTTGTCGCGGCCCTGGCCGATCTTCTCGCCGTTGTAGGCGTACCAGGCGCCGGCCTTTTCCACCACCTTGGCGTTCACGCCCATGTCGATGATCTCGCCCTCGCGGCTGATGCCTTCGCCGAACAGGATGTCGAACTCGGCCGTCTTGAAGGGCGGGCTCACCTTGTTCTTGACCACCTTGACCTTGGTCTCGTTGCCGATGGCGTCGTCGCCCTTCTTGATGGTGCCGGTGCGGCGGATGTCGAGGCGCACCGAGGCGTAGAACTTGAGCGCATTGCCGCCCGTGGTGGTCTCGGGGCTGCCGAACATCACGCCGATCTTCATGCGGATCTGGTTGATGAAGATGACCATGCAGTTGGTCTTCTTGATGGTGGCGGTGAGCTTGCGCAGCGCCTGGCTCATCAGGCGGGCCTGCAGGCCGGGCAGGGCGTCGCCCATCTCGCCTTCGATTTCGGCCTTGGGCGTCAACGCGGCCACCGAGTCCACCACGATCAGGTCCACCGCGCCCGAGCGCACCAGGCTGTCCACGATCTCCAGGGCCTGCTCGCCGGTGTCGGGCTGGCTGATCAGCAAATCAGGCAGCTCCACACCCAGCTTGCTGGCGTACTGCACGTCCAGCGCGTGCTCGGCGTCCACAAAGGCGCAGGTGCCGCCCTGCTTTTGCATCTCGGCAATCACCTGCAGCGTCAGCGTGGTCTTGCCCGAGGACTCGGGGCCATAGATCTCGATCACCCGGCCGCGCGGCAGGCCGCCCACGCCCAGAGCGATATCGAGGCCCAGCGAGCCGGTGGAAACCACCTGGATGTCCTCGATGGCCTCGCCTTCGCCCAGGCGCATGATGGTGCCCTTGCCGAACTGTTTCTCGATCTGCGCCAGCGCGGCCGCCAGGGCCTTGGCCTTTTCACTGTTGGCGGTGTTGCTGCCCTTGACGGCGACGTCCATGGAAAACTCCTTGAAAAAACAATGGGTTGGATGGCAATCTGGATCTGCGATTAACGACAGGCTGGATGCTTGAACAGTAGTCTATGCGAGGTGTCTGACGGCGCGGAAGGAAATTTTGGTCAGTTTGCCTGACAATCTGGCATGGCCGATTTTCTTGCCGATTCGAAGGCGCCGCTGCAGCCGCCTCCGCCCGCCGAAGACGGCTGGCGCCAGACCCATCTCGGCCGCCTGCTCGGCCATGCGATGCGGCGCTTCGATGCGCGCGTGCTCGAACTCATGGCGCACGACGTGGAGGTGCCGCTGGCCTTGTCCAACCTGGCGGCGCGCGACCAGGTGACGGCCGCCCATGTGCACATCACGCGGCACCTCGCGCTCACGGGCGACCGGCTGACGGACCTGGCCCAGCGCGCCGGCATGACCAAGCAGGCCATGGCCGCACTGGTCGACCAGTGCGAGGCCTGGGGGCTGGTGACGCGCGAGGCCGACCCGCGCGACGCGCGCGCCCGGCGCGTGTGCTTCACGCCCACGGGGCTGGCCTGGCTGCAGGCGTTTCGCGCTGCAGTGGCGCAGGCCGAGGCTGAGTTTCGCGCCGAGGTGGGTCACGACGTGGCCACCGTGGTGGCGATCGGGCTGGAGGCCTACGCAGGCGGCGACGCGAGCGCCTGAGGCCCTTGCCCGCCTTGCATGGCCGGCGGTGTTGCCAGCTCGGCGCCGGCCAGCAGCCATTGCCGAAAGCTGCGCAGCGCGTGCAGCTGCGTGCGGCCTTCGGGGTAACACAGCCAATAGCCCATCTCGCTGTGGTAGCCGCCGCGCAGCGCTGCGTCCGGCAGCGGCTCGCGCACCAGGCCGGCCGTGATCTCGTCCTGCACCAGGCAGCGGGGCACCAGGGCCAGGCCCATGCCGGCCATCACGGCGCGGATCATGGTCTGGAACTGGTCGAACTGCGGGCCGGCCAGCGGGTCCAGCTGGCCCAGCACGCCGTGGGTTTCGCTCCAGCGCAGCCAGGCCTCGGGCACGGTCACGTGGCGCAGCAGGGTGTGGCGGGCCACGTCGCGCGGGGCGTGGATGGGCCAGTCCGCCACCTTGGTGCGCGGCGCGATCAGCGCGACATCGTTGCCCGTGATGTAGTGCGCATGGGCGCCGGGCCAGTGGCCGTCGCCGAACAGGATGGCGCAGTCCAGCTCGGGGCGCTCGAAGTTGTAGCTGTGCACATAGGGCACGAAGTGCAGCGTGACCTGCGGGTGCAGCTGCTGGAACTGCGGCAGGCGCGGGATGAGCCACTTGGCCGCGAAGGTGGGTAGGCTGGACAGGTGCAGCGCGCCGCCGCCGTCGTCGCTGGTGATCAGCTCCAGCGTGGCGGCCTCCAGCTGGGCCAGCACGGCGCGCACGGCTTTTTCGTAGCGCTCGCCCGCCGGGGTCAGCGCCAGGCGCTTGCGGCTGCGCTCGAACAGCGCCACCCCCACCCAGCCCTCCAGCTCCTTGACCTGTTTGCTCACCGCGCTCTGGGTGAGGTGCAGCGCCTCGGCCGCGCGCGACACGCCGCCGAACCGGGTGACCGTGGAAAACGCCCGCAGCAGGTGCAGGGGTGGCGAAAGGCGGCGAAGGGTCGACATGGTGGATGGGGTTCTCCGCGCAGATGGTAAGTCATCAAATCATTCACAAATGGAATGTTATCAGGCATATCCGTTGCTTGGTAGAGCGCTCTCGTTCATTTAATCTCACCGCACTTCAAAGGAGAAATGCCCATGCAACGCCGTCACCTGCTTTCCGCCCTGGCTGCCGTATCTTTCGTTCCTGGAATGTCTTTGGCGCAAGAGGGCAAGCCTCTGCGCATCGTCGTGCCCTTCCCGCCCGGGGGCGCCACCGACATCACGGCCCGCAGCCTGCAGGAATCGCTGGCACGCATCCTGAAGCAGCCCGTGGTGCTGGAAAACCGCGCCGGCGCGGGCGGCTCCATCGGCATGTCTGAAGTCGCCCGGGCCCCGGCCGACGGCCTGACCATCGGCGTGGCCACGCTCTCCACGCACGGCGTGAACCCTGCCGTGTACGGCAAGCTGCCCTACGACCCGATCAAGGACTTCGTGGGCGTCACCGAGATCGTGAAGGCGCCCGGCGTGGTCGTGGTCAACCCGTCCGTGCTGCCGGTCAAGGACTTCGCCGAGCTGGTCAAGTACCTGAAGGCCAACCCGGGCAAGGTGTCGTATGCCACGCCGGGCAACGGCACCATCGGCCACATGTGGGGCGAGCTGTTCAAGCGCAGCACGGGCACCTCGATGGTGCACATTCCCTACCGGGGCGCGGGCCCGGCCATCAACGATGTGCTGGCCGGCCAGGTGGGCGTGTACTTCGACCAGGTGGCGTCGTCGCTGCCGCACATCAAGGCCGGCAAGCTGAAGGCGCTGGCCGTGTCCTGGCCCGTGCGGCTGGACGTGCTGCCCGACGTGCCCACCTATGCCGCGCTGGGCTACCCGCAGGCCAACGAGCCCTCCTGGTTCGGCCTGGTGGCCCCCGCCGCCACGCCCCAGGCCGCCGTGGACCGCATCCAGCAGGCCGTGGCCCAGGCCCTGAAGGAGCCCGCCGTGCGCGACCGCCTGGCGGGCCAGGGCCTGTACCCCTCGGGCACCTTGTCGAAAGACTTCAGCACCCAGATCGCCCACGAGATCGACAAGATGAAGGGCGTGGCGGCCTACGCCAAGATCGCCCTGGACTGACCGGGGCCGCCGCGTGCCCGGGCGCGCGCGCTTCCCATGCCGGGCCTGCGGGCCCGGCGGCCACAGCCGGTGGGCCGGGGGTTGACCTTCTCAGGGATAACCATGGCTTTCAACCGGTCCGGGCGGCTAGGCCAGCCGCCCCACTTTGCGCACACTCTGCCTATGCATGCAGCCTTGAAACTGATCCACCACCGATTCCAGCAAGCCCAGCCGGGGCTCACCGGCTCCCCGGGGCTTGCGCAGCCCGCGAGCCCCATGGTGACCGCCGTGCCGGGCAGCACCCCGCTGGTGCTCGACTCGCCGCACAGCGGCACGCAATATCCCGCTGATTTCGGCTCTGCCTGCGACCTGCCCACGCTGCGGCGCGCCGAAGACACACATGTCGAAAAGATCTATGCCTTTGCCCCGGCCATGGGCGTGGCCTGGGTCGAAGCGCACTTCCCCCGCATCTACCTCGACGCCAACCGCGACACCACCGAGCTGGACACCAGCCTGCTCGACGGCGCGTGGACCGACCCGATCTCCACCGACCCCAAGGTGCTCAGCAAGGTGCGCCTGGGCAAGGGACTGATCTGGAAGTTCACCGACGAGGGCGAAGCCATCTACCAACGCCAGCTCACCGTGGCCGAGGTGCGTGCGCGCATCGAACGCTGCTGGCGCCCCTATCACGCGGCGGTGCAGCAGGCCATCGACGCGGCCCACGCCCGCCACGGCTACAGCATCCACATCAACTGCCATTCCATGCCCGCCGTGTCGGCCAGCCACGCCACCGACTTTCCGGGCCTGGTGCACGCCGACTTCGTGGTGGGCGACCGCGACGGCACCACGGCCAGCCCCGCGCTGTCCGCGCTGGTCTGCGAGCACCTGCGCGCGTGCGGCTACAGCGTGGAATACAACCACCCCTACAAGGGCGTGGAACTGGTGCGCCGCTACAGCAACCCCGCGCAGCACCGGCACAGCATCCAGCTGGAGATCAATCGCAAGCTCTACATGGACGAACAAAGCCTTGCCGAGCATCCCGAGGGCATGGCGCGCCTGCAGCGCGACCTGCAGGCCCTGGTGGCCAAGCTGCTGGCGACCGACCCCCGCTGACGCCCGGCACGAAACGGCAGCACAACCGCGCGAGGGGGCCTACCTGCGGCCCCTAAAATCCTGGAAAGGCGCGGCACCAGACCGCCGCCACCCACCAGGAGACTCCCCATGCGCATCCTCATTGCCGAAGACGACCAGGTGCTGGCCGACGGCCTGCTACGCACGCTGCGCGGGTCGGGGGCCGTGGTGGACCATGTGGCCAGCGGCACCGAGGCCGATGCCGCGCTGATGACCAACAACGAGTTCGACCTGCTGATCCTGGACCTGGGCCTGCCCCGGCTGCATGGCCTGGACGTGCTCAAGAAGCTGCGCAGCCGGGGCTCGGCGCTTCCGGTGCTCATCCTCACCGCCGCCGACAGCGTCGAAGAACGCGTGAAGGGCCTGGACTTTGGCGCCGACGACTACATGGCCAAGCCCTTCAGCCTGCAGGAGCTGGAGGCCCGCGTGCGCGCCCTCACGCGCCGGGGCATGGGCGGCACCAGCAGCGCCATCAAGCACGGCCCGCTGGTCTACGACCAGGCCGGCCGCGTGGCCACCATCGACGGCAAGATGATCGAGCTGTCGGCGCGCGAGCTGGGCCTGTTGGAGGTGCTGCTGCAGCGCGCGGGCCGCCTGGTGAGCAAGGAGCAGCTGGTGGAGCGCCTGTGCGAGTGGGGCGAAGAGGTGAGCAACAACGCCATCGAGGTCTACATCCACCGCCTGCGCAAGAAGATCGAGGGCGGGCCCATTCGCATCGCCACCGTGCGGGGCCTGGGCTACTGCCTGGAAAAAATCCCTGGATAGTCAAAAATGATAGCTGTCAGCGCTTGATGGATAAGCGCTGAAGGCATATTTCACTCATAAAAACCAACGGCCAGCGTCTTGAAAATCTTCCAGCGAGAGCAGCGCTCCCTGTTTGGCGAGATCCTCGACTGGATGCTCACGCCGCTGCTGCTGCTGTGGCCGGTGACGCTGGCACTGACCTGGCTGGTGGCGCAGGGCCTGGCCAACAAGCCCTTTGACCGCGCGCTCGAATACAACGCCCACGCGCTCGCGCAGCTCGTCACCGTGGTGGGCGATGAGGTGCAGTTCAACCTGCCCCAGCCCGCCAGCGAGATCCTGCGCGCCGACGACTCCGACCTCGTCTACTACCAGGTCGTGGGCCCGGGCGGCGAGTTCCTGTCGGGCGAGCGCGACCTGCCGCCGCCCTCGGCCGACGAGGTGCCCATGTCGGCCGAGGTGAAGCTGCGCGATGCGGAGATGCGCGGCATCGAGATCCGCGTGGCCTACCTCTGGGTGCGGCTGCCGCTGCCCGGCACGCCGGCGGCCCTGGTGCAGGTGGCCGAGACGCGCGAAAAACGCAGCGTGCTGGCCACCGAGATCATCAAGGGCGTGATGCTGCCGCAGTTCGTCATCCTGCCGCTGGCCGTGCTGCTGGTGTGGCTGGCGCTGGCGCGCGGCATCCAGCCGCTGAACCTGCTGGAGCAGCGCATCCGCGCACGCGACCCCGACGACCTCTCGCCGCTGGACGACCACGCCGTGCCGCTGGAGGTGGCCCCGCTGGTCTCGTCGGTGAACGACCTGCTCACGCGGCTGAGCGATTCGCTGGCCACGCAAAAGCGCTTTCTGGCCGATGCGGCCCACCAGCTCAAGACGCCGCTGGCGGGCCTGCGCATGCAGGCCGACCTGGCGCAGCGCGAGGGCACCAGCACCGAGGAACTCAAGCGCTCGCTGCAGCAGATCGGCCGCTCCAGCATCCGCGCCACCCACACCGTCAACCAGCTGCTGGCGCTGGCGCGCGCGGAAGGCAGCGGCGCGGGCATCGCCCGCCAGTCCTGCGACCTGGCCCGGCTGACCATCGAAGTGGTGCGCGACTCGGTGCCCCGTGCGCTGGAGAAGCACATCGACCTGGGCTACGACGGCGCCGAACCCGGCTCCCCCGGCGTGCTGGTGGACGGCAACCCCACGCTGCTCAAGGAGCTGGTGCGCAACCTGGTGGACAACGCCATCAACTACACGCCCTCGTCGCCCGGCAAACCCGGGGTGGTCACCGCGCGCGTGCTGGCCGACACTTTCGGCCACGTGCTGCTGCTGCAGGTGGAAGACTCGGGCCCCGGCGTGCCCGAGACCGAGCGCGAGCTGGTCTTCCAGCCCTTTTACCGCGCGCTGGGCAGCGAGGCCGATGGCTCGGGCCTGGGCCTGCCCATCGTGCTGGAGATCGCGGCCAAGCACGGTGCGGAGCTGACACTGGAAGACGCCCGCCCCGGCCAGCAGCCGCCCGGCGCGTTGTTCACCGTGCGCTTCGGCGCGCGGGACGCGGGCAGCGCGGCAGCGTCTTTTGCGGGGAAGGGCTGAGCGGCCGCGGCGCGGCCACGATCAGCCGCAGCTGCGCAGCGCCTTGCCGGCCATCGCGGCGCGCAGGCTGTCAAGCTGCGGGCGCAGCGCATCGGTCACGGCGGGCAGACGCAGGGTGAAGCCCGCCGCATCAGCCCGCTCCTGGATCACGCGGGCGGTGCGCACGCCCTTGTTGCCCAGGCTGGCCAGCTCGCGCCGCGCGGCTTCTTCGGACGTGAAGCGGCCCAGCGACAGGCCGAATTCCCAGGTGCCGCCGGCACGGTCGAAGGGCACGTTGCGGGCGCGCAGCTCGGCACGCTTCTTGTCCAGGGTTTCGAGGTCTTCGAAGCGGCCCATGTACACCATCCAGCGGCCCGCCACGGGCGTGGGGTCGAGCACCCAGCTGCCCTGCGGCAGGCTGGCGGCGGCGGTGCGCACCGCCTCGGCCTGGCGCTCGTCAAAGACGCCGGCCTGCAGGCATTCGGCCTGCTCGCCCGGCGCGGAGGCATCAGCGGCCGTGGTGGTGGAGGGGGGGGAGGAAGGAGCGAGGGGGGGAGGGGCCGCTGGGGCGGGGGCGGCCGACGAGGAGGATGAGGTGCGGCTGGGGTTCACGCGCAGGATCTGCAGGGTCTCGGGCTTGATCTGCTGGTGCATGCGCTGGGGCTCGGCCTGCTCCGCCGGCCCGTAGCCCCAGCTGCGCAGATGCCCCTGGGCCCACGCGAAGTAGCCCGCGTTGGCCAGCAGCAGCACGATCACGGCGAGTCGGAGCATGGGGCGCGGCCTTTCGCTGGGCGGTTCATCGGGGGCTTCATACCGGCGGCACGGCGCTGGGCCGCACGCTGATCTCGGAACTGGTGATGGCCTGCATGCCGCCCGCCGTGTGCACCAGCAGTGCGCCATCGTCGCCCACGCCATGCGCGGTGCCGGTGTGGCCGTCGCTCAGGGTCACGGCGCGGCCCTGCAGCACGTCGCGCGCCGCAAACCGGGGCTGCATGGGCGCAAAGCCGTAGGCTTCAAACGACTGCAGCATGGCCACCAGCGGCGGCACGATGCGTTGCAGCGCAGCGGGCGCGTCGAGCCCGGGCTCCACCTCCTGCAGGCTGCCGGGGGGCATGCGCATGCCCTCGGCGCCGCGCGGCAGCACGTTGATGCCGATGCCCACCACCACATAGCGCGCCGTGCCGGGGCCGGCATCCGCCTGCGCCGCCGCTGCCGTCGACTGGGGCGCCACAAAACTCGCGGTCTCCACCAGAATGCCGCCCAGCTTGCGGTCGCCTGCGGGCGCATCGCCACAGCCCAGCCACAGGTCATTGGGCCACTTGAGCCCCACGCACGCAGGCTGCCCGGGGCCCTTGGCGGGCAGCACGGGCTGCAGGCTCTCGGCCACGCTCACACCCACGGCGAGCGACAGGCCGGACCAGTCGCGGGGCGCGAGCGGCAGGCCCAGCGACATCATCAACGAGGCGCCGGCATCGCTTTGCCAGCTGCGCCCCAGCCGCCCGCGCCCGGCGGTCTGCTGCTCGGCCACCAGCAGGGTGGGCCCGCACTGGCCTGCGCGCGCGCGCCGCATCAGCTCAGTGTTGGTGGAGTCGATGGTGGGCAGCACCTCGACGGTAAAGCCTGGTAACAGCGGTGACACGGCTTCCCAAAGGGCCTCGGCGGGCCAGAGGATGGGGGGGGCGTTCACTGGCTGCGACCTCGCGCTGGGGCCTTTTTGGGCAAGGCGGCCTGGGTGGCCCTGGAGGAGGACGGCTTGGAAGGCGGCAGGGGCACGGGAGGCGCCCAGCCGCGCTTGGGCGCCAGCAGCGTGCCGCGGCAGTTGGCGCTGCCGCACCAGCAGGGGTATTCGGCCTTGAGCTTCTTCGTGTAGCGCTCTTCGATGATCAGGCCATAGTCGTAGTTGAGCTCTTCGCCGGCCCGGATGTTGCGCAGCGCGGTGATGAAGATACGGCCGTCCTGCTCGTCCGCGTAGCAGTTGGGGTTGCAGCTGTGGTTGATCCAGCGCGAGGAGTTGCCGCCGAACTTTGCGTCGATCACATGGTCTTCATCCACATGGAAGTAGAACGTGTGGTTGGGTTGCAGCGGGTCGTGCGGGTGCCGGTCCTGCGCCTCCTGCCAGCCGATCACCTCACCCGTGTACTCCACCAGCACCTCGCCCTCGGCGATATCCTGCACCGCAAAAACGCCCTTGCCGTGTACGCCCGAGCGCCGGGTCTGGATGCGGCGCCCGAGCGCAGGGGTCGGGGATGCAGGCGGTGCGGTGCGGGGCATGGCAAAAACTCTGTTAACTTGAATAGGCACACATGCGCGTGCGCGTGCACGCGTGAGGCAACGGATTGTAGAAGCGGCCGGCCGGATGCCGGAAAGCCAGACTGGCGAGAAACCGAAAAATGACCAAGACCCTGGTAATTGCAGAAAAACCTTCAGTGGCGCAAGACATCGTGCGCGCACTCACGCCCGTGGCGGGCAAGTTCGACAAGCACGAAGACTACTTCGAGAACGACCGCTATGTCGTCACCAGCGCCGTGGGCCACCTGGTGGAGATCCAGGCGCCCGAGCAGTTCGACGTGAAGCGTGGCAAATGGAGCTTTGCGCACCTGCCCGTGATCCCGCCGTATTTCGACTTGAAGCCCGTGGACAAGACCAAGACCCGCCTGAACGCGGTGGTCAAGCAGGCCAAGCGCAAGGACGTGACGGCCCTTATCAACGCCTGCGACGCGGGCCGCGAGGGTGAGCTGATCTTCCGCCTGATCGAACAGTACGCCGGTGGGGCCAAGCCTGACGGAAAAGGTTTCGGCAAACCCGTCAAGCGCCTGTGGCTGCAGTCCATGACGCCCCAGGCGATTCGCGACGGCTTCGACGCGCTGCGCAGCGAGCAGCAGATGGCGGGCCTCGCCAGCGCGGCGCGCAGCCGCAGCGAGGCCGACTGGCTGGTGGGCATCAACGGCACGCGCGCCATGACCGCGTTCAACTCGCGCGATGGCGGCTTCTTCCTGACCACCGTGGGCCGGGTGCAGACGCCCACGCTGTCGCTGGTGGTGGAGCGCGAAGAAAAAATCCGCAAGTTCGTGAGCCGCGACTATTGGGAAATCCACGCCACCTTTGGCGCCCAGGCCGGTGAATACCCCGCCAAGTGGTTCGACCCCAAGTGGAAGAAGGGCGAAGATGCCGAAGCCAAGGCCGACCGCGTATGGTCTGCCGCTGAAGCGCAAGCCATTGCCAACGCCGTGCGCGGCAAGCAGGCCACGGTCACCGAAGAGAGCAAGCCAACCACACAAGCGTCGCCCCTGCTGTTCGACCTGACCAGCCTGCAGCGCGAGGCCAACGGCAAGTTCGGCTTCAGCGCCAAAACCACGCTGGCCCTGGCGCAAAGCCTGTACGAGCGCCACAAGGCCCTGACCTACCCGCGTACCGACTCGCGCGCGCTGCCCGAAGACTATTTGCCCGTGGCCAAACAGACGTTTGAGATGCTGGCGGACAGCGGCATGCGGCACCTCGCGCCGCACGCGCTCACGGCACTCAACAACAACTACATCCGGCCATCGAAGCGCATCTTCGACAACAGCAAGGTGAGTGACCACTTTGCGATCATCCCCACCACGCAAGCCCCGTCGGGCCTGAGCGAGGCCGAGCAAAAACTGTACGACCTGGTGGTGCGCCGCTTCATGGCCGTGTTCTTCCCGAGCGCCGAGTACACGGTGACGACCCGCATTTCGACGGTAGCGCCCCACAACTTCAAGACCGAAGGCAAGGTGCTGGTCAAGCCGGGCTGGCTGGCCATCTACGGCAAGGAAGCGGCCGACGAAGTCGAAGGCGGCAAGGACGGCGACAAGGGCCAGAACCTGGTGCCGGTGAAGCCCGGCGAAATGGTCAACACCCTGGCCGTGGACCCCAAGGGCCTCAAGACCAAGCCCCCCGCGCGTTATTCCGAAGCCACGCTGCTCGGCGCCATGGAAAGCGCGGGCAAGCAGATCGATGACGAAGAACTGCGCAGCGCGATGCAGGAAAAAGGCCTGGGCACCCCCGCCACGCGCGCGGCCATCATCGAAGGCCTGCTGACCGAAAAGTACATGCTGCGCGAAGGCCGCGAGATCATCCCCACGGCCAAGGCCTTCCAGCTCATGACGCTGCTGCGCGGGCTGGAGGTGGAGGAACTCTGCCGCGCCGAACTCACGGGCGAGTGGGAATACAAGCTCTCGCAGATGGAGAAGGGGCAACTGAGCCGCGAAGCCTTCATGCAAGAGATTGCCGCCATGACCGAGCGCATGGTGAAGAAGGCCAAGGAATACGACCGCGACACCATCCCCGGTGACTACGCCACGCTCGCATCGCCTTGCCCCAACTGCGGCGGCGTGGTGAAGGAAAACTACCGCAGGTACGCCTGCGTGGGCAAACCGGGCAATGCAGGCGAAGGAGGCTGCGGCTTCAGCTTCGGCAAGTCGCCCGCCGGCCGCACCTTTGAAACGGCCGAGGCCGAGCAGCTGCTGCGCGACCGCAAGATCGGCCCGCTGGAGGGCTTTCGCTCCAAGGCGGGCTGGCCGTTCACGTCCGAAATCGTCATCAAGTACGACGACGAGGCGCACAACTACAAGCTCGAATTCGACTTTGGCGACGACAAAAAGGGCGAGGAGTCCGGCGAGATCGTCGAGTTTGAAGACGCCTCGCTGGGCGCCTGCCCCATCTGCGGATCGGAAGTGCACGAGCACGGCAGCAACTACGTGTGCAGCAAGGCCGTGCCCACGGCCGCCCAGCCCACACCCAGCTGCACCTTCAAGAGCGGCAAGATCATCCTGCAGCAGCCGGTGGAGCGCGAGCAGATGACCAAGCTGCTGGAGACCGGCAAGACCGACCTGCTCGACAAGTTTGTGAGCATGCGCACGCGCCGCAACTTCAAGGCCCACCTGGCGTGGGACAAGGATGCGGGCAAGGTCAACTTTGAGTTTGCGCCCAGCAAGTTTCCGCCCCGCAAACCGGCTGCGGCGGGTGCTGCTGCAAAAACAGTAGCTGCCAAGGCAAGCAAGACAAGCGCTGCGGCCAAAAAAGCCCCTGCAAAGAAGGCCGCAGCCAAGTCCACCGCCGCCAAGGCCCCGCGCAAGGCCGCTGCCGGCAAGGCTCCCAGCGCCGCCCTGGCCGCCGTGATCGGCAGCGAACCCGTGGCCCGCCCCGAGGCCGTGAAGAAGATGTGGGAATACATCAAGGCCCACAACCTGCAGGACCCCAAGGACAAGCGCACCATCGTGGCGGACGACAAGCTGCGCGCCGTGTTTGGCAAGGACAGCGCAGGCATGTTCGAGCTGGCGGGCATCCTGGGCAACCACCTGGGGTGACGTGAAGCACCCCCTGAGTCGCCTTCGGCGCCTTCCCCCTCCAGGGGGACGACGCCCTCGCTGCGGGGCGGCCCTTGCTAGGCGTCCCGCGCTTGGGCAGCGCTCCTTGCATCGGTGGGGGGGTCTGCGCAATGCGGTGTGCCCCTCCGAGGATTGAGAGGAATGACCGTGGACGCCGCCGCACTGTCGTTGCAGATTGCGACCACAGTCCACCACCGCATCCACACCATCACGGTGCGCATGGACTCGGTGGGCTGGGTGGTGTCGGGCACCAAGCTTCTGGTCACGCCCGGGGGCAGCCACCGCTACCCCAGCGGGCGCGTGTTTGTGCTGCCACGCGGGGCGCAGTGGGAGGTGGTCAACGACCCGGCGCCCCAGGGCCGGTATGTGGCGCGGCTGCTGTGTTTTGCGCCCGAGCTGGTGGAGCAGTTCCATCGCCAGTTCGGCCAGTTCGCAGCGGTGCCCGCAGTGCAGGGCTGCGCGGGCTTGGCGGCCGATGCAGCGTTTGAAGACAGCTTCATGCGTGCTGTGGCGGCGCTGGAGAGCGAGACCAGCTCGCGGGCCCTGCGCGAGCACCGCGCGTTGGAGGTGTTGCTGGTACTGGCCGAGGCCGGCTTGGTGTTTGCGCCACCGGGCGAGCTGGGCTGGGCCGAGCGTGTGCGCCGGCTGATCGGCCCCAGCCCGCAGTCCGACTGGACAGTCGAGCGCCTCGCCGCGGCCTTTGCCATCAGCGCCAGCACGCTGCAGCGCCGCCTCGCGCAGGAAGGCGAAACCGTGAGCCAGTGCCTGCGCGATGTGCGGCTGGAGACGGGGCTGGTGCTGCTGCAAAGCTCCACGCTGCAGGTGTCCGAGATCGCAGCGCGCTGCGGCTACGAATCGCACAGCCGCTTCAGTGCCGCGTTCCGCGAGCGCTTTGGGTTTCCACCCTCGCAGCTGCGGCCCTGAGGCGGGGGCCAAGGCGCCAGTTCAAAAAGATCAGGTCCGTTCACTGAGCGCAGTCGAAGCGCCGCGCAAGGCTTCGACAAGCTCAGCCCGAACGGGATGGGTGCGTTGAGGCAACGCTGAACAAGTCCCTCGCGCGCCGCGCATCCCCGCTTTGGGCGGCCTGCCGCGTTGCAAATGCTCGCAATAG